>JAZULD010000144.1:0-16968 GCA_045643625.1 Acetatifactor sp.
TTCCTCCGACGGTTATGCGAGCCCTGCGCCTGCGATGATGTCGGCGGCGATGCGAACTCTGCGCCTGCGATGATGTCGGCGGCGATGCGAACTCTGCGCCTGCGATGATGTCGGCGGCGATGCGAGCCCTGCGCCTGCGATGATGTCGGCGGCGATGCGAACTCTGCGCTCACGATGTTTGCCTGCGCTCGCTGCGTTTCCCTGCGGCGCTTGCGGGGCCTATGCCCGCTCGCGTATCGTTTATCTTCCGTAGAAGATCTGAGCCATAGGAGAGTCGGGGGAGAGGATGACGGTCTTGTTGGTGCCGGTCATGGAGGCCTTCAGGGCATCCAGACTTCTTACGAAGGAGTAGAAGTCCTGCTCGGCTTCGTCATCATATGCCTCGGAGAGGATGCGCATGTACTCTGCCTCGCCTTCGGCGATGAGGATCTCTGCGTTTTTCTCTGCCTCGGAGAGCATCACGGTGACTTCCTTGTCGGTGGTGTTGCGGATCTTCTGAGCCTCGGAACTACCCTCTGCGGTGTAGGTTGCTGCGATGTTGTCACGCTCGGAGATCATTCTCTCGTAAACCGCTGCCTTGTTGTCGCCGGGCAGGTCTAACTGCTTGGTCTCAAAAGCAAGGAGCTCGATGCCGTACTGGTTCAGGGTCTTGCCGATGTTGTTGATGATGGCCTGGCTCAGCGCGCCGTTACGGCCGGAGATCACATCGTCCTGGGTGGTGGAACTGATCACGTTCTTGGTGGAGTTGTACACCACGGTGTTCAGACGGTTCTCAGCATTGGTGATGGAGGAGTTCAGGGTCTGTGCGAATTTTAAGGGGTCTACGATGTGCCACAGAATGTAGCTGTCGCAGATCATGGTCTTCTTGTCGCTGGTGATGACATCGGAGGGTGCCAGGTCGTAGAGGAGGGTCTCCTTGGGGAGAGTATCAACACTCTGGATGAAGGGAACCTTGAAGCTCACGCCGGCTTCGGAGACTACGTGGTCTACCTTACCGAACTGTCTGATCAGGTTGTATTCGTTTTCGTTGGTGATGACTAAGGAGGAACTGCCCACGATCAGCAGTGCCAGTGCCAGGATCACCAAAACACTTCTTTTTACAAATTTCATAGTCGTTGCTCCTTTCTACCGCTTACTCTGCAAGAGAGCCACTGTTGATGATAGTAGAGGTGGAGAAAGCATCCAGAGGATAAACGGTCTGCATGTCGCCGCTGCCGCTCTCGATGATGACCTTCAGGTCGGGCATTACATCCTCCATTGCCTCGTAGAACATACGCTGTCTGGTCACGGAGGGATTCTTCACATACTCATCATACATTGCGGAAAAACGTGCCACCTGAGCGGTTGCCTCGTTGATACGCTCGGTCTTCTTAGCCTCGGCATCCTTGATGATTCCGTCGGCCTTTGCCTGCGCTAAGGGGAGCTGCTCGTTGCGGTACTTGTTCGCATTGTTCAGTGCGGTCTCCTTGCCCTGCTTGGCAGTTTCAACCGCCTTGAAAGCTTCCATAACTTCGTTGGTAGGGGGCTCGGAGTCCTGAATGGTGATGTTCACAAGCTGTACACCGATGTCCTGCTTGTCCAGATTCTCCATGATCTTCTCACGGATGGCTGCCTGGATCTCGTTCTTACCGGTGGTGAGGACATCATCAACAGGGTAGCTGCCGATCACGGTACGAATGCAGCTCTGGCTGATGTTTCTGAGGATCTCTACAGGATTCTTGGAGGCATACACTGCCTTGACGGGATCGCTGTAGCGGTACTCCACGAAGAAGTCCACATTTACAAAGTTGTAATCGGAGGTGATCATCAGAGACTCTGCCTCGTTGCTCACATTGCTGTCCATGTAGTAGCCGATGCTGAAGCCCTGGATGGTGGTGTTTACCTTCTTGACCTGCTGGATCAGGGGGATCTTAAAGTGAAGACCGGAGTCTGTAACGGCCTGGGCCTTACCTAAAGTGATCAGTACCGCCTGCTCCTGCTCGCGGATCTGATAGGTGAGGTTGAAGGATACAAGCACAAGTGCCAGTACCACGGCGATGGTGCCGAAGACCTTGGCGATCTTGGCGCCGGACGGAGCCTTGTTTGGATTCGGAGTTCCGTCCATGGTTTCAAAACCGTTCATGCGGTTTCTGGTGGAATCCTGTGTCATATGGATCGCTCCTTTCTGCGATATAAGTTTCTCCCTCTTGGGGAGTTGGTTGATAGTATTTATCATAATAGAAAGGTGTCTTTTTCGCAAGGGCAACTGCGCCACATTAGGGTCTGTTATCGTGCAGAAAGCGCGGGAGAAAAAAGGGTATTTTTCCGGATGTACGCCTGCTGCGTCGAGTGGTATAATATACGAAAAGGTTTTAACCGTAATAAATATCAGGAGGAAATCGTTATGAAAAAAACATTATTTGTTGTATTGACCTGTATGGCAGTGCTGTTCGCGGCAGCATGCGGCGCGAAGAAGGATGATGCTTCCGCAAATGCTGCAAAGCCCGGAAACGAGGCAGCCGCACCTGCTGCAAATACCGCAGCGGATGTGAACCCTGTGGAAACTGTATTTTTCCCTGCTGTATCTTCCGAGACCGGCGCGTATGCGACGATCAAGGTATCCGCTGATGTGGAACTGGATGACAACACTGCATGGCTGGGTCTCTGCCCCGCGGGAACAGATTACATTACCGAGCTCGAGGCAGACGAAGTTGACGTGGTCTGGTTCTACCCCGATGACAGAGAAGAGGGCGACGCGTACATTTATGCATGCGATTTCAGCTCTGTAGAGGATGGCACCTATGCGCTGGTTGTCAATTCCTCCGACGACGCAGAGGTGGGATATGTTGCGATTCAGCTTGAGATGACCAAGAAGGGTGAGGAGCTTACCTTTGACTTTGAAAACGCACAGTTAAAGGAGCGCCCCGCAAAATAAACCGCATCCTGTTTGCAGAATCGGCCCGGTTTCAGGTGATGTGCCCGAAACCGGGCTTTTTTGCGCCCTGAGTTTGCGCTTCTCCCCTGTCGGAAAATAAGCGCACTATTGCCAAGGCGCCCAAAAAATAATAAAATAGAGGGTGTATGTTCATATCGGAAAAAACAGACAGTAAGGGAGAAAGCGCACAGTTTTCGCCCGAAAGAAAGGCATGAAACGATGAACAAGGTATTGGTATGTTTTCCTCGCGGCAAGACCAAGGTCCTGACCATGAGTTACGACGACGGCGGACATCAGGACGAGCGCCTGGTGGCGATCTTTAATAAATGCGGTATCCGCTGCACCTTCAACTTAAGCTACGGGTTCCTGGCACAGGGCGAGGCGGGAGGACACATTCCCCCCGAGAGGATCAATTCCCTCTACGCAGGCCATGAGATCGCAAGTCACACCCTGAATCACCCCACTCT
This sequence comes from Acetatifactor sp., assembly GCA_045643625.1. GTDB lineage: Bacteria > Bacillota > Clostridia > Lachnospirales > Lachnospiraceae > Acetatifactor. Next base: position 3,382 of record JAZULD010000144.1, read on the forward strand.
GCCCCGTCTCCCCAAGACTGCGATCGCTGAGGAGATCTTGGAGGACCGCAAGGCCTTAGAGCGCATTACAGGCAAGGTGATCAGAGGCCACGCGTATCCCAACGGACGCTACAACGAAGATATTAAGAAGATGTTCTCCTCTCTGGGCGTTGCCTATGCGAGAACCATCACCTCCACAGGTGAGTTTGAGCTGCCCACCGATCTGATGGAGTGGAACCCCACCTGCCATCACAACGATCCCGAGCTGATGGAGAAGGCGAAGTTTTTCGCTGATTTTGCCAAGAAGCAGTATCTGAAGCTGATGTATGTATGGGGTCACAGCTACGAGTTCGATCTGAACGACAACTGGAACGTGATCGAGGAGTTCTGCGAATACATGGGCGGCAGAGAGGATATCTGGTATGCCACCAACATGGAGATCGCAGAGTACATGGATGTCCTTGACAGACTGCAGTTTACCGCAGCCTGCGACGGCGTGTACAACCCCTCCGCGAAGAGTGCGTTTTTAAATGTGAACGACCGCATCGTGGAAGTGCCCGGCGGCGAGTATGTGGCTCTGTAAGCACCGGGCGCGAGATTCGCAGGGGACAAAAGTTACGTACTCCGCGAACGTACCTCACGGCGATAGACAAAGTAAATTTTCCGAAAGGAGAAACATCCTATGAGTAAATACATCATGGCCCTGGACCAGGGAACCACCAGCTCCCGCTGTATTCTCTTCGACAAGAAGGGCAATATCTGCTCCATGGCACAGAAAGAATTCACACAGATCTACCCACAGCCCGGCTGGGTGGAGCACAACCCCAAGGAGATCTGGTCCTCACAGCTTGCTGTAGCTGCGGAGGCAATGGCGCTGCTTGGCGTCGAGGCCTGCGACATCGCCGGCATCGGCATCACCAACCAGCGTGAGACCACCATCCTCTGGGATAAAAAGACAGGCGAGCCCGTCTACAACGCAATCGTCTGGCAGTGCAGACGAACCTCCGACATGATCGACGCCCTGAAGAAGGACGGTTTTGACAAGGTGATCACCGCCCGCACAGGCCTTGTGCCCGACGCGTACTTCAGCGCATCCAAGATCGCATGGATCTTAGAGAACGTGCCCGGTGCGGCAGAGAGAGCCGAGAGGGGCGAGCTGTTATTCGGAACGGTGGACACCTGGCTGATCTGGAACCTGACCAAGGGCAAAGTGCATGTGACGGATGTGACCAACGCGTCCCGCACCATGCTTTACGATATTTACAGACAGTGCTGGGATACCGAGATCATGGAGCGCTTCCATATCCCCGCATCCCTGCTTCCTACGGTATGTCCCTCCAGTACCGTCTACGGATATACCGACACCTCACTGCTTGGCAGCGGCATCCCCATCGCGGGCGCGGCAGGCGACCAGCAGGCCGCACTGTTCGGTCAGTGCTGTTTTGAGCAGGGTGAGGTCAAGAATACCTACGGCACCGGCTGCTTCATGCTGATGCAGACCGGAAGCACCCCCATCGCCTCCGGGAAGGGACTGCTCACCACCATGGCAGCAAGCCTGCCCGGCGAGACCAACTATGCGCTGGAGGGCAGCGTGTTCGTTGCCGGCGCAGCGGTACAGTGGCTCAGAGACGGCCTGAACATGGTGACCACCGCGGCTCAGACCGAAGGCCTGGCACGCAGCGTGGAGGACACCGCGGACGTGTACATCGTACCTGCTTTTGCGGGCATGGGCGCACCCTACTGGGAGCAGCACGCAAGAGGCACCATCGTGGGATTGACAAGGGGCTGCACCAGAGAGCATTTTGTCAGAGCAACTCTTGAGTCCATCGCCTATCAGACCGCGGACGTCATCGTCTCCATGGAGAGCGACAGCGGCATGAAGCTTAAGAGCCTGAAGGTGGACGGCGGCGCAAGCGCCAACGATTTCCTCATGCAGTTCCAGGCGGACATCGTGGACACCACCGCTCTCAGACCTCAGTGCATCGAGACCACCGCGCTTGGCGCAGCTTACCTTGCGGGACTTGCGGTGGGTTACTGGGCTGACAAGGAAGAGATCAGGGCAAACTGGCAGATCGGACGCGAGTTTCACCCCGATATGCCCGCCGACAAGAGAAAAAAGCTTCTCGCAGGCTGGCATAAAGCAGTAAAATGCGCACTTATGTGGGCGCAGGACGAATAATGTGTTATAATCAACTTAAATCATAAAAAAGAGAGGACACCACTATGCTTGTACAGAAATATAAGGACATGCTTTCCCAGAAATCAGTCATCCGTCAGCTCTCCGAGTTTGCGACCGCAAGAGGTCAGGAGATCGGTTACGAGAACGTTTTTGACTACAGTCTCGGCAACCCTTCCGTACCCGTTCCCAGAGAGTTCACCGACAGAATGATCCACATGCTGGCTACCAAGAGCACCAATGAGCTTCACGGTTACAGCCCCAGCCTCGGTATCACAAGTGTTCGTGAGACCATCGCAGCTTCCCTGGAGAAGCGCTTCGGCATCCCTTACCGCAAGGAGCACATCTTTATGGCAAGCGGCGCAGCAGGCGCATTGGCACATGCTTTCCGTCTTGTGACCGAGCCCGGCGACGAGATCCTGACTTTTGCTCCCTTCTTCCCCGAGTATCATCCTTACGTTGATCTTTCCGGTGCTGTTTTAAAGATAGTACCCCCCAACTTCGTTGACTTCCAGATCAACTTCGAGGCTTTCGAGGAGATGCTCACCGAGAAGGTCATGGCAGTACTTATCAATACACCCAACAACCCCTCCGGTATCGTTTACTCCACCGAGACCATCAAGAAGCTGGCTGACGTTCTGAAGAGAAAGTCCGAAGAGTACGGCCACATCATCTACCTGATCTCCGACGAGCCTTACCGTGAGATCGTCTTCGAAGGCGTTGACAATCCTTGCGTTTCCGCTTTCTACGACAACACCATCATGTGCTATTCCTACTCCAAGTCCCTCTCCCTTCCCGGCGAGCGTATCGGTTATGTTGCCATCAACCCCGCCTGCAAGGATGCTGAGGACATGGTTTACATGTGCGGCCAGATCTCCAGAGGTATCGGACACAACTGTCCTCCCTCCATCATTCAGCTGGCAGTTGCACAGTGCGTAGATCAGACCGCAGACCTGTCTGTATACGAGCGCAACATGAACATCCTCTACAACGAGCTGGTAGCCCTCGGCTTCACCGTTGTAAAGCCCGGCGGAACCTTCTACATCTTCCCCAAGGCTCTGGAGGACGACGCTGTTGCATTCTGCCAGAAGGCACTTAAGTATGACCTGATCTTAGTTCCCGCCAACTCTTTCGGCGCTCCCGGCTACTTCCGTATGGCGTACTGCATCGATACCGAGAAGGTAGAGCGTTCCCTGGAAGCACTGAGAAGATTCGTAAAAGAAGAGTACGGCAAGTAATCAGTTTTTTGTAAAAAAGAGGTGATCGGATGTACCAGGCCGGTTTGGTTCTGGAAGGCGGCGGTATGAAGGGTATCTACACCGCCGGAGTTCTGGATTTCTTTTTGGACAAGGGAATCATGTTTTCCTCCGTATACGGAGTGTCGGCGGGTGCCTGCCACATGTGCAGCTACCTGTCCGGACAGAGAGGACGCGCCAGAGACATCAGCGTAGACTATCTGGACAGCAAAAATTATGCCAGCGTGAAGAGCCTGGTGACCACGGGCGATTTTTTCAACGCGCAGACCTGCTATCACCTGATTCCCGATTATCTGTACCCGTATGATCATGAGGCCTTTCACACCTATGCGGGAAAAGCCTACAGCGTAGTGACCAACATTGAGACCGGTAAGCCGGAGTATCTGAGAGTCCGCGATATGAAGGACGACATCGCGATGATCCAGGCTTCCGCATCTCTGCCCCTTGTGTCCCGCAATGTGAAGATCGACGGCAGGCTTTATCTGGATGGCGGCATCAGCGACCCCATCCCCATCAAGCGCTCCCTGCTCGACGGCAACGCGAAGAACGTTGTGGTCATGACCAAGGAGGAGGGCTATGTGCGCAAGCCTGCGGGGGCGTCCATGCTGGCGCTTCTGAAGGTCAGATACGCAAAGTATCCCAAGATCGCCGCACTCATGGCAAGAAGACACACCGATTACAATGAGACCGTGAAATTCCTCGGAAGACAGGAGAGGACCGGGCATGCCTTTGTGATCCGCCCGAGCAGACCCAGCGAAGTGGGCCGCATCGAGAAGGATAAGGATAAACTGCTGGCCCTGTATCAGATGGGCTACGAGGATGCCGCCGCAAGTTATGAGGCGCTGATGAAGTACTTAGACGAGTAGGCGGTACAGAAAGGATTTATTATGCTTGAAATTATCAAATCGATCATCTACGGAATCGTGGAAGGCATCACCGAGTGGCTGCCTGTCAGCAGCACCGGCCACCTGATCCTCGTAGAGGAACTGATCCCCTTCAAGGGCGTCAGCGAGAACTTTTTTGACATGTTTGATGTTGTGATCCAGCTGGGTGCCATCCTGGCAGTTGTGCTGCTGTTCTGGCCCAAAATCTGGCCCTTCGCTCTGACGAAGAAGGAGAGAGGCAATGCAAAGGGCTGGCAGTCCTTCATCAAAACCGACATCTTTGTCATGTGGTTAAAGATCGCGGTATCCTGCATTCCCGCAGTGATCATCGGCCTTGCCTTTGACGATCTGTTTGACGCGCTGTTCTACAATCCCGTGAGCGTATCCATCGCACTGATCGTCTTCGGTATCGGCTTTATCGTGATCGAGAACTGGAACAAGGGCAGAAGACCTAAGATCACCAAGCTTGCGGAGATCGGCTGGAGCACTGCGGCTCTGATCGGTATCTTCCAGGTGATCGCAGCTGTTTTTCCCGGCACCTCCCGCTCCGGCGCTACCATTCTCGGCGCCCTGCTTATCGGTGTCAGCAGAAAGGTTGCTGCGGAGTACACCTTCTTCCTTGCGATTCCCGTTATGTTCGGCGCAAGCCTCTTAAAGCTCGTGAAGTTCGGTTTTGACTTCACCGGCCTTGAGATCGCGCTTCTTCTGATCGGCACAGTCGTTGCTTTCGCAGTATCCCTGTTCATCCTTCGTTTCCTGATGAGCTATATCAAAAAGCATGACTTCAAGGTATTTGGCTGGTACCGTATCGTTCTCGGTATCATCGTGCTTCTCTATTTCGGACTGATTGCGTAAGTTTTTTAAAATAAATCAAAGGGGGATTTGAAAAATGAGTTTAAGAAATGATGCAGATGCAATCGTAAAAGCATCCATCCAGGCTGTTCTGCCCGATGAGGCAGTGAGAGCAGCTCTGAGTGCAAAGGACTTCGGCGACAAGAAGATCTATCTTGTTGCAACAGGTAAGGCAGCATGGCAGATGGCAAAGGTGGCTGCCGACATTCTGGGCGACCGTCTTGAGGACGGCGTTGTGATCACCAAGTACGATCACGTGCGTGAGCCCATTCCCGGTGTGACCTGTGTTGAGGCAGGACATCCCGTACCCGATGAAAATTCCTTCAAGGGCACCAAGGCAGCGATCGACCTGGTAACTCCCCTGACTGAGAATGACGTGGTTCTCTTCCTTTTATCCGGCGGCGGTTCCGCTCTGTTTGAGCAGCCCCTGATCGATCCCGAGGAACTGACCGACGTGACCAAGCAGCTTCTTGCATGCGGCGCTGACATCGTTGAGATGAACACCGTCCGCAAGCGTCTCTCCGCTGTAAAGGGCGGTAAGTTCGCCAAGATCTGCGCACCCGCAAGCGTCTTCTCCATCGTTTTAAGTGATATCCTGGGCGATCCCCTCGACATGATCGCTTCAGGTCCCGCATATCCCGACAGCTCCACCTGTGAGGATGCTATCGGCATTGCAAAGAAGTACAATTTAAAGCTCTCCGACAAGGCATGGGAACTGCTCGGCACCGAGACTCCCAAGGAGCTTGACAATGTTGAGACCATGATCACCGGCAGCGTTAAGATGCTCTGCAGCGCAGCTGCAAAGTGCTGTGAGGAGATGGGCTACAAGCCTATGATCCTGACCGACCAGCTGACCTGTGAGGCAAGAGAGGCGGGTTCCTTCCTTGCTGCAGTGGCAAAATACTATCAGAACACCACCGAGAGTCTTGCATTCATCGCAGGCGGTGAGACCATCGTTCACTTAAAGGGTCACGGCAAGGGCGGCCGTAATCAGGAGCTCGCTCTGGCAGCAGCAGAGGGCATTGCAGGTCTTAAGGACACTGCAGTATTCAGCCTCGGCAGCGACGGAACCGACGGCCCTACCGATGCGGCAGGCGGCTACACCGACGACGCTACCCAGGGTCTCCTTGCAGCTCAGGGCGTAAGCATCCATGAGGTCCTTGAGGACAACGACGCTTACACCGCTCTGAAGGCAGTGGGCGGCCTCATCATGGTAGGCGCTACCGGAACCAACGTTAACGACGTTTCCGTACTTCTCATCAAGAGATAATCAGACACAGGTTCTGAACAATTCTGACAACCAACGCCTGCGGGAGCAAAAGCGCCTGCAGGCGTAAATCATGACATTTAAGATAAGCGTCTTCGGACGCGGAGGACATCATATGAAAATCGGTATTATCGGCTGCGGAGTGATCAGCGACATTTACATGAAGAACCTGACAGGAAGATTTCACACCCACGAGCTTGTTGCGTGTGCGGATCTTTTCCTCGACAAGGCAAAAGAGCGTGCGGAGGCCTACAACATCAAGGCCATGACCGTGGAGGAGATGCTTGACGATCCCTCGATCGGTCTTGTGATCAATCTGACCAACCCTCAGTTCCACAAGGAAGTATCTCTGAATATTTTAGCTCACGGCAAGCATGTCTACAGCGAGAAGCCCCTTGCAACCACCGTCGAGGACGGCATGGAGATCCTTGCTTTTGCGAAGGAAAGGGGCCTTCAGGTGGGCTGCGCTCCCGACACTTTCCTGGGTGCAGGTCTGCAGACCGTCTACAGAGCACTTGCTGACGGCTGGATCGGACAGCCCGTAGCGGCAACCGGTTTCTTCACCTGCAGAGGACATGAGAGATGGCACGGTAATCCCGGCTTCTACTATCAGCCCGGTGCAGGCCCTCATTTTGACATGGGTCCCTACTATCTGACCGCTCTGGTGGGCGCATTCGGAAGCGTCAAGAGAGTTAACGCTATGAGCAAGCGCACCTTTGACACCAGACTTGTCACCGCCGAGAGTCCCCTTCAGGGAACCACCATCCCTGTAAATGTGGACACCCACATCAGCGCATCCTTAGAGTTTGAAAACGGCGTCATCGCGACTCTGATGCTGTCCTTCGATATCTGGGCAGCAAATCTGCCTCTGCTTGAGATCTACGGCACAACAGGCAGCTTGTCCGTACCCGACCCCAACTTCTTTGACGGCCCCGCAAAGCTGCACAGCATGCACGGCGAGGACTGGAAGGAGCTGCCCCTTGTGAATCCTTTCCATGAGAATTCCAGAGGAATCGGTCCCGCGCAGATGTGTACCGCCATCGAAAACGGCGAGGAAGTCACCGCATCCGGCGAGCGTGCGCTTCACGTTCTGGAGATCATTGCAGCCATCGAGCAGGCCGGTCAGACCGGTGAGAGCATCACTCTGAAGACCTGCTGCGAGAAGCCCGCACTTCTCCCCGTGGGAATGCTGGCACCTGAGTACTCCTTCACCTAAGGCGGAGTTGAGGCACATCGCCCTGTAAAAAGAGCATCGTCCCGCATAAGGCGGAGTGCTACCTCGCAGAGCGTCCCGCATAAGGCATAGTGCCACGCAGACGTTCTTGTATAAGGCGCAATCAATACTCCCTCGAAAGCATCCGAGAGGGATGTAAAATAAGCATGAAAAAAAGAACCTGCAATATGTTCATGGTCGAGCATATTGCAGTTTTTTTGCTTGACATCAGCGGGTAAAAGGAGAATAATGAAAAAGGACCTGTAATACAACTGTCAGCATACAGACGGAGGAGACGAATGGCCATTAAACCAATCAAGAGGATGAAGGTCTCGGACGAAGTCTTCGAGCAGATGCAGAATCTCCTGGCAGAGGGCGAGTGGAAGACCGGCGAGCGATTGCCGTCGGAGAACGAGCTTGCCGAGATGTTCGGTGTCAGCCGCATCACGGTGCGCCAGGCACTTCAGAGACTTGCACTGCTTGGTCTGATCGAGACCAGACTGGGTGAGGGATCTTTTGTCAAGGAGATCGAGCCCGGCAATAATATGAACGCACTGATCCCCGCGATCCTTTTCAACAGGGAGGAGATGGAGCAGGTGCTGGAATTCCGTGAGATCATCGAGGTGGAATCCGCCAAGTTAGCCGCGCAGAGAGCGACCGATGAGGACATCGAGACGCTGAAGAAGCTCTGGCAGAAGATGAAGGAATCCGAGGGCAAGCCCGTCAAGTTCAGCCAGGCGGACCTTGCTTTTCACATGAAGGTGGGCGAGATGACGAGGAACGATTTTGTTATCAAGACCCAGGGCATCCTGCGCTCTACCCTGCAGGAGGCAATGAACGAGAATATCGAGCGCATGGGTTATGAGCCCGGCATCCGGTATCACGGTGAGATGATAAAGGCTTTTGAGGCCCGCGACAGCAAATATGCCCTTCAGCTGATGAAGGAGCACCTGGCGCACAATCGAAGCTTTTATGTTGATAAAGAACAAAATTAACACGTACATACACAAGGAGGACAAAAAATGCAGTACGAAAAACAATTGCTGGACGATCTGACAGCAAAGGCACGGCAGTTAAGAAGAGATGTTGTGATCAGCATCGGCGTTGGTGTAGCAGGCCATGTAGGTGGTTCCTGTTCCGCAGCTGATATCATGGCAGCTCTGTATTTTTACAAGATGAAGCACGATCCCAAGAACCCTAAGATGGTTGATCGTGACAGACTTCTGTTAAGTAAGGGCCATGTAGCGATCCTTCAGTACGCTGCACTGGCAGAGGCAGGCTACTTCCCCGTTGAGGATCTTCAGCACACCAAGGAGCTGAATTTCCATCTTCAGGGTCATCCCGATGTACTTAAGACTCCCGGTATCGAGGCAGGTACAGGTTCCCTCGGTCAGGGTCTCTCCATCGGTCTTGGTATGGCACTGGGCCAGAAGCTTCAGGGCATCGATGCTAAGACCTACGTTATGGTAGGTGACGGCGAGATCGCTGAGGGCCAGATCTGGGAGGCAGCTCTCGCAGCAGTTAACTTCAAGGCAGACAATCTGGTTGCTATCCTCGACCACAACAAGCTTCAGGCTAACGGTAAGCTGGAAGATCGTTTCAACACTCTGCCCCTGATCCCCAAGTGGAAGGGCTTCGGCTGGAACGTTATCGAGATCGACGGCCATAACATGGAAGAGATCGTTCGCGCACTGGATGAGGCTGACACCGTTAAGGGTGTTCCCACTATCATCGTTGCCAACACCGTTAAGGGTAAGGGCATCAGCTTTGCAGAGAACGTTGTAAGCTATCACAATGGCGCATTCACCGAGGAGACCTACAAGAAGGCTCTCGAAGAGTTAGCATAAGAGAGGAGGGTATATCATGAGTCGTTTTACTAATCAGAGAATTGCATATGGTACAACCCTGGTTGAGCAGGGAAAAGAAAATAAGAAGATCGTTATGTTAGATGCAGACCTCGGCGGATCCACCATGGGTAAGCTGTTCGAGGCTGAGTATCCCGAGAGACATTTCGAGTGCGGTATCGCAGAAGCTAACATGACTTCTATGGCAGCAGGTCTTGCACAGACCGGTCTGATCCCCTTCACCAACTCTTTCGCAGTATTCGCAGGCGGTCGTGCATTCGACCAGATCCGTCAGACCATCGCTATCGGTAAGTTAAACGTTAAGGTTTGCGGTTCTTCCTCAGGTTTTTCAGATTTCGGTGATGGCGCAACCCATCAGTGTATCGAAGATATGGCTATCTTCCGCGCAGTACCCAACATGGTAGTTCTGTGTCCCGCAGATGCAAACGAGACCGTTGAGATGACCAAGGCACTGGTTGATTATGTCGGTCCCGCTTACATGAGACTGAACAGAAATGACTACGCAAACGTTACCGAAGAGGGTAAGCCCTTCGTACTCGGTCAGCCCGTAGTTATGAAAGAGGGTAAGGAAGTTGTTGTTTTCGCATGCGGTATCATGGTAGGCATGGCTCTTGAGGCAGCAAAGATGCTCGAGGGTAAGATCGACGTTAAGGTCATCAATCAGTCCACCATCAAGCCCATGAACAAGGAAGCAGTGATCGATCTCGTTAAGGACTGCAAGGGCGTTGTTACCTGTGAGGAGCACAACGTTGTCGGCGGTCTCGGCTCCGCTATCGCAGAGACCATCTGCAAGACCGGCAAGCCCATCGAGTTCGTTGGTGCTGAGGATCACTTCGGATGCAGCGCTCACAACTATGACGAGCTTCTGAAGTACCAGGGTCTCACTCCCGAGAGAATCGTAGAGGCAATCGAGACCATCTACAATCTGTAATTTAAATCTGAATCGGATCCGGCGCGGGCGGCCGACGTGTCTCCTGCGAAGCAAAAAACTTCAGCACCGGCACAGAGCCTTGCTGCGATATGCAGGTTTGATTTGAATCAGATCCGGCGCGGGCGGCCGACGTGCCCTCCGCCGGACCATTAAAAAACGCCGGCACTTAGCGAGGTACTTTCGAGCTTAGTGTCCGCTGCGTTTTTTGCTGAGCGAGAGCGTGTCCGGAGAGGGTATGCGGCCGCTGCGACGAGAAGATATGAAAAAAGATTCCGAAGCGCAATGAAGTGCGCGTTGAGGAGACGGAAAGATTCCAACGCGCAATACATGCGCGCCGGGAAGATACAAATAATTTTTTGCAAAAGAAAATATGGAGGAAAAAACATGAAAATCGGTTTTATCGGACTTGGAATTATGGGTAAGCCCATGGTAAGAAATCTGCTCAAGGCAGGCCACGAGGTTGTTGTTTATGATGTGATCCAGAGCAATATCGACGCTGTTGTTGCTGACGGCGCAGTTGCAGGTGCTTCTTCCAAGGCAATCGCTGAGGAGTGCAAGCTCATCATCACCATGCTCCCCAACAGCCCCCACGTTAAGGAAGTTGTTTGCGGTGCTAACGGCGTACTGGAAGGTGCTACCGAGGGCAGCGTACTTGTAGATATGAGCTCCATCGCTCCTCTTGCTTCTCAGGAGATCGCTAAGGCATGTGCAGCTAAGGGCGTTCGCATGCTCGACGCTCCCGTTTCCGGCGGCGAACCCAAGGCTATCGACGGTACCCTCTCCATCATGGTAGCCGGCGATGGGGATCTCTTCAACGAGGTTAAGGACATCCTTCTCACCATGGGTGCAAGCGCAGTTCTCTGCGGCGCAGTTGGCGCAGGCAACACCACCAAGCTTGCTAACCAGGTTATCGTAGCTTTAAATATCGCTGCAGTAAGCGAAGCTTTCATGCTCAGCACCAAGGCAGGCGTTGATCCTCTGAAGGTATTTGATGCAATCAAGGGCGGCCTTGCAGGTTCCACCGTTATGAACGCTAAGGTTCCCATGATCACTGCAGGCAATTTTGAGCCCGGCTTCAAGATCGACCTTCACATCAAGGACCTCAACAATGCTCTTGAGACCGGTCACAGCGTAGGCGCTCCCATGATCCTCACTTCTCAGGTTCAGGAGATGCTGCAGACCCTTCACACCATGGGCAAGGGCCAGAAGGACCACAGCGGTATCGCTATGTACTACGAGAAGATCGCAGATGCAGTGATCCGCAACGAGAACTAATCACACATACGAGGAGCATTTGACATGAACGTTAAGGATAAAGTAATTGTTATCACCGGCGGTGCCGGCGGTCTGGGCAGCGCTATGGCAACTACCCTGGCAAAAAACGGCGCTATCATCTTTATTTTAGACCTTCCTTTTGCTGAGGAGAACGCTAAGAAGCTGGTTGCTGAGATTGAAGGCTTTGGCGGCAAGGCTTATTTTGAAGCAATTGACCTGACCAAGGAAGAGGACTGGACCCGTGTTGTTGAGAACATCATGAACATCGAAGGCAGAATCGACGTTCTCGTTAACAACGCAGGCATCAACATCCGCAAGCCCATCGAAGAGATGAGCATGGACGAGTGGATGAAGATGATGGAAGTCAACACCGGCAGTGTTTTCTTAGGCTGTAAGTATGCGATCCCGATCATGCGTGCGCAGGGCGGCGGTGCTATCATCAACACCTCCTCTCAGTGCGGTCTGATCGGTCACAGATACACTCCCGAAGCATATACCGCAACCAAGGGTGCGGTTACCCTGCTCACCAAGTCTGTTGCGGCTCGTTACGGCAAGGACAACATCCGCTGCAACGAGATCTGCCCTTCCACCGCAGATACCCCTCTCGTACAGGAGAGACTGAAGGATCCTCAGTTTGCAGCTGAGCGTCTCGGCGAGGTACCTCTCGGAAGACTTTGCCAGGTTGAGGACGTTGCTAACGCAGTGCTTTACCTTGCATCCGAGGAAGCTGCTTACATCAACGGCGTGGCTCTGCCCATCGACGGCGGTTCCACCTGCGACTAATATGAGGAGGATGCGGCATGGCATCCAAATTTTCCTTTCGTCCCACATGGTACGAACACATTAAAAATAATCCCACAGAGTACTACGTGCCTCCATTCCGGATCTACGGCAACCTGTACTTTGTGGGCAACAAGGACGCAGCCATCCACCTTGTGGATACAGGTGAGGGACTGATCCTCTTTGATACCGGCTTCCCCCACATGGGCGGACTGCTGCTTCAGTCTATCTGGAGCATGGGCTTCGATCCCGCGGATATCAAAATGATCTTCCACACCCACGGCCACTTCGACCACTTCGGTGCCACTAAATTCTTAGTGAAGCTCTCCGGAGCAAAAACCTATCTCGGAAGCGGCGATGCGAAGATGTTTCGAGAAAATCCCGGGTTTGCCCTCTGCGATTACCTGCAGGGCATTCCCACGGAGATGTTCACACCCGATGTTGAGGTGGAAGACGGTGATGTCTTCACCCTCGGAAAGACCCGCGTACGGGCCTTTTCCACGCCCGGTCATTCTCAGGGCGCTGTGACCTACAAGATCACAGTCACGGACGGAGAGAAGGAGCTTACCGCACTTCTGTGCGGAGGCACCGGTTTTAACTCTCTGAACGTGGATTTCCTGGCGCAGTATCCGGACGAGAACTGGAGACCCGACTTCGAAGAGAGCATCGAGAAGTGGAAAAACATGGACTGCGACATTTACCTCGGAAATCACTCCGGCCAGAGCAACACCATCGAACGGCGCGAGCAGATGCTCCGCGAGGGAGGCAATCCCTTCATTGACGGCGAGATCTGGAAGCGTTTTGTGGCCGATCTGGAGGCCGGATACAAGGCAATGATCGCTGAGGAAGGCTGATATCCAATAAAATAAAAGCATTTTGCACAGACATAAAAAAGCGGCACCCCGCGTTTGGAACGGGTGCCGCTTTTTGCGTGCTTATGATAGGTTTTACTCGGAAGCAGCCTGCGTAAGTGCTTCACATGCCGGAGGACCGGGTCTGGTTTTACTCGAATACCAGCAGACGATTGTACTCTGCGAACTTGTCGATCAGGCCATCTGCGTCGTCGGGAAGGCAGGCGAAGGTGATGAGCCAGAAAGCATCCTTGCTCT
>JAZULD010000145.1:0-5623 GCA_045643625.1 Acetatifactor sp.
CGCGGAGCTTGGCAGGGCGCCGTTTACGGTGCATCACGCTGAGGGCGAGGAGACTGTGACAGACGGTGTGGTTTGTCGCTTTTTTCCTTCTTTTTCGGCCTTTGTGGGCGGAGATATCGCGGCAGGCATACTGGCAAGCGAACTTGACCGTAGGGATGAGATCACGCTCTTTATCGACCTTGGAACCAACGGCGAGATCGTGCTCGGGAACCGTGAAAGAGTTATTGCATGCGCTACGGCAGCAGGTCCCGCATTTGAGGGAGGACCCTGCGGCTTAGTCTGGGGCGCTGACATGGTCGCATTTCTGGCAAGGCTTAGAGAGGCAGGGATCCTTGATGAGACCGGACTTCTGGCGGACTCCTATTTTGAGGAGGGCGTGCGCATCGGCAATGTGACGGTGACTGAGCAGGCGGTGCGAGCACTGCAGCTTGCCAAGGGCGCTGTGGCGGCCGGCATTGAGATCCTGACCCGTAAGTACGGTATTACCTGTGAACAGATCGACCGCGTGGTTCTTGCGGGCGGCTTTGGATATTACTTGAACCCTGCGGATGCGGCGGCGATCGGCCTGATCCCTGAGGCACTCTGTGCAAAATGTGTATCGGGCGGCAACACAGCCCTGGCAGGAGCCAGGAAGCTCGGAGCGATGATGCTTCGGGGAGAAGAGTACGTGCCTCCCGCGGTAGAGGTAATAAATCTTGCAGAGGAAGCGGAGTTTGAGGGAATTTTCCTTGAGAGACTTGGGCTTGAAGCTTTCTGAGGGATCGTGGAACGAGCCCTGAGAGACGAAGAACTCGGGTGCCTGAGATATAGGAAGCAGGAACGCGAAAAGCCAAGCGGCGCGTATGGCGTTCCCGAATTTTGGAGAAGATCATGAGTGAAATATATGCAGAAGGGTACCGCGTGCAGGTGATCCGCTCAAGGCGAAGCACGGCAGTGATACGCATCACGAGCGCGGGCGAGATCCAGGCGAGAGTACCTTTGAGTGTGACGGACAGAAAGGTCCGCATGATGATCGCGGAGAAGAGAGACTGGATCGATTCCAAACTTGCGCAGATCAAGAAGCGCAGGGAGGAAGCGAAGGCGCCCTCGGAGAAGCTGACACACGAGGAGATCAGGCGTCTGGGCGCTCTGGCGGTGAAGGTGCTGCCGGTGAAGGCGTCTCTGTACGCACCTCTTGTGGGCGTTACCTACAACCGAATCACCGTGCGCTGCCAGCACACCAGATGGGGCAGCTGCAGCAGCAAGGGCAATCTGAATTTTAACTGTCTGCTGATGCTGACACCGGAGCATGTGCAGGATTATGTGGTGGTCCACGAGCTGTGCCACCGCAGGGAGATGAACCATTCGGCAGCCTTCTGGAACGAGGTTGAGAACGTGCTGCCTGATTATAAGGAGAGCGTCAAGTGGCTGCGTGACCACGGCTCGGACCTGATCGGGAGGATCCCCGACTGATGAATTACACTTACATTTTGCGATGTGCCGACAATACTCTGTACACCGGCTGGACCACGGACCCCGAGAAGCGCCTTAAGGCCCACAATGAGGGCAGAGGCGCCAAATATACCAGGACCAGACGTCCGGTTCAGATGGTCTACTGCGAGGCTTTTGCCACGAAGGAAGAGGCCATGAGCAGGGAGTGGCATATCAAACGTTTTACCAGAGAGAAAAAAGAGCAGCTGATCGCGGCTTACGAAAGGAACCCTATGAGAACACAGGCATTTAACCCCTATTTACCCAACTATGAATACATCCCGGACGGCGAGCCCTACGTGTTTGGCGACCGTCTGTATATATACGGCTCTCATGACAAATACAACGGCGAGAAGTTCTGCATGAACGACTATGTGTGCTGGTCTGCCTCCGTGGACGACCTGGCAAACTTCCGCTATGAGGGCGTGATCTACCGCAAGGATCAGGATCCCCACTACAGAGAGGGCAAGTTCATGTATGCCCCCGACATCACACAGGGTCCCGACGGCAGATATTATCTCTATTACACCTTAGACACCGAGGGCATTATGAGCGTGGCTGTGGGCGACGGCCCCGTTGGTCCTTTTGAATACTACGGCGATGTGTGCTATCCCGACGGCAGAGCCATTGGCACACAGGCCGGCGACCAGTTCCAGTTCGATCCCGGCGTATTTGTGGACGATGACGGCAGAGTATATCTCTATACCGGCTTTGGCCCCGGCGCGGGCGAGGCGGTGGAAAAGCGCTTCAAGGGCAAGGTCCTGCCCGGCGCGGTATGTTTTGAACTGCGCGCCGACATGATCACTCTGGAAAAAGATCACGGCTGCATCATGCCTCAGAAGGCATATGTGCAGGGAACACCCTTCGAGGAGCATCCCTTCTTTGAGGCAAGCTCCATCCGCAAGATCGGCGATACCTACTATTTTGTATACTCCTCCAGCAAGGGCCACGAGCTCTGCTATGCGACCTCCAAGAAGCCTTACGAGGGCTTTGTGCCCGGCGGCTGCATCGTAAGTAACGGCGACATCGGCGTAAACGGTGTCACAAGAGAGTGCCCCGCCAATTACACCAGCAACAATCACGGCGGCATGGTGGAGATCAAAGGTCAGTGGTATATTTTCTATCACAGACACACCAATTATCACAGCTTTTCCCGTCAGGGCTGCGCGGAGCCTATCACCATTTTGCCCGACGGCAGCATTCCTCAGGCAGAGATCACAAGCTGCGGTTTAAACGGCGGTCCCCTGAAGGGCGAGGGCTATTACAGCAGTGCCATCGCATGCAACCTGATGTCGGCTGCCGGTGCATGCTTTATCGATGATGCGGGCAAAAATCCTGAGAAGCATCCTGTTTTCAGACAGACCGGCGTTGACGGTGAGGAGACAGAGACCCAGTACATCACCAATCTTTCCAACGGCTGCGTGGCAGGCTTTAAGTATTTTGATCTTGCAAAGACTATGAAAATTGCGGTGAAGGTAAAGGGCAGCGCAGGCGTCGTGATCGTAAGAAACGGCAGGGAAGGCAGCGAGATCGCCAGGATCGCATTCCCCGAGAGCGCAGAGTATCGCTCCTTCGAAGCGTGCCTTGACAGAGCAGCGATCGAGGCGGGCGAGGCAGGCAGAAGCGCCCTGTATTTTACCTTTGAGACTGAGGGAAGCGTGGATTTCGCAGGCTTTACCTTAAGCTAAGACACACAGAAAAAAGAGGAAACAACATGGATCTGTTTGAATATATGCGAAGCAGCGATATGGAGAAGGAATCTCCGCTGGCCGCAAGAATGCGCCCCAGGACCCTGGAAGAGGTGGTCGGTCAGGAGCATATCATCGGCAAGGACAAGCTGCTGTATCGCGCCATCAAGGCGGATAAGATCCGCTCCGTCATTTTCTACGGACCGCCCGGAACAGGCAAGACCACACTTGCAAGGGTCATCGCCAACACGACCAGTGCGGAGTTTACCCAGATCAATGCCACCGTGGCCGGCAAAAAGGACATGGAGGACGTGGTGGCCAAAGCCAAGGACCTGCAGGGCATGTTCGGCAGGCGCAGCATTCTGTTCATCGATGGGATCCACCGCTTCAACAAGGGGGAGCAGGATTACCTTCTTCCCTTCGTGGAGGACGGCACGGTCATTCTGATCGGCGCAACCACCGAGAACCCTTATTTTGAGGTGAACGGAGCGTTGCTCTCAAGATCTATCATCTTTGAACTTGAGCCTATCCCGAAGGAGGCTGTCAAGGAGCTGATCCGCAAGGCGGTCTACGATGCGGAGAGGGGCATGGGTGCCTACAATGCCTATATCGACGAGGAGGCGCTGGATTTCCTGGCAGATATCGCAGGCGGCGATGCGCGTCATGCGTTAAACGCCGTGGAACTGGGTGTTATGACCACGGAGCGCGATCCCGACGGCAGGATCCACATCACAGTGGAGGTGGCAAAGGAGTGTATTCAGAAGCGCACCGTGCGCTACGATAAAAACGGCGACAATCACTACGACACGATCTCAGCGTTCATTAAGAGCATGCGCGGTTCGGACCCCGACGCGGCGGTCTACTATCTGGCCAGAATGCTTTACGCGGGCGAGGATGTGAAATTCATCGCACGAAGGATCATGATCTGCGCGTCCGAGGACGTGGGCAATGCGGACCCCAATGCAATGGTGGTGGCAGCCAGCGCGGCATCGGCTGTGGAAAGAGTCGGTATGCCGGAAGCCCAGATCATTCTCTCCCAGGCAGCAGCCTATGTGGCCTGCGCTCCCAAGAGCAACGCCAGCTGCACGGCCATTATGGAGGCCATGGCAGAGGTGGCCAGGAGCGGAAGCCTTCCCATCCCCACGCATCTGCAGGACGCTCATTACAAGGGCGCTGCGAAGCTGGGACACGGCACAGGCTACAAATACGCTCACGATTATCCCAACCACTATGTGAAGCAGCAGTACCTGCCCTATGAGTTGAACGGCAGGGAATTCTACCGCCCGAACGGCATGGGCTACGAGGTGAAGATCAAGGAGCACATGCAGAAACTTAAGAGAGAAGCTGAGGACAGTTCAAGGCAATAAAAAAACTCCCATGGTATCATGGGAGTTTTTCACATTATCCGAACAGGTTCTGCACCAGGTATTTGTAGATGTCCTGGTTTTTCTGCTGCCAGTTGTCGCAGATGGCAATTGCAGTTTCCTCGGTGGGAACGGAGAGGGTGATGTCCACCAGCGTGATGTCTCTGTCCTTGGCCTGAAGGTGCGCCTCGTACTCTCCGGAGGTGGAGCGGTAGTAGTCGCCGGTCACGGAGACCTCGTTTCGCAGAGTGAATTCGTTGTTATTTAAGTACTCGTCGATGTCCGCCCTGATGGACTCGCCGATCCTGTCCTCAAAGAAGCGGCAGGCGTCCCGTCCCTCCTCGGTGATGTTTAAGTAGGTGCGGTTGTGATCGTTCTTCAGAAGGATCAGACCTGCATCCGTAAGTTCGCTGATCACCTGCTGCAGGGTCATGTAAGAGGTGTATTCCTTCTCTAAGACGAAGGCGCTGACCTGCGCGTTGGTCAGAGGGAAGGTGACCTTGTCGAGCATGGACAAAACGATGAGTTTATATAGGGTCAAAGGGTCTTGAAGCATAATGATTCCTTTTCTGTTTCGTTGTTGGAAATTATTCCCGCACAAAGTCGCGGCCCTGGAAGGCATTTTCCAGACGCATCTTGGCGTGCAGGGAATTCAGTACATCCCGCTTGTTCAGGCTGAAGGTGGGAGCGATGAGAAGGTCCTTCGGACCGTCGCCCGTCACTCTGTGGACCACGATGTCGGGATCTAAGTGATTCAGCGCGCTGATCACAAGGTCAAGGTAAGATTCCTTGGTAAGAGGGGTGACCAGGCCTTTCTCGTATTCAGCGGCCAGGTCCGTGCCCTTTAAAATATGCAGAAGCTGCAGCTTGATGCCGAAGGGCTTCACACGGTTTAAGTGAGTGATGGTTGCAAGAAGGTCATCCTTCGTTTCGTTCGGAAGACCGACGATCACATGGGCAATGTGGGGGATGCCGCGCTCAGACAGTCTTGCCGCAGCGTCATCGTAGACGCTTGTGGCATAGCCTCTTCTGATGTAGGAGGCGACTGCATCGTTTGCGGTCTGCAGTCCGAGCTCTACCCAGATGAATTTATCGGAGTAG
>JAZULD010000146.1:0-2201 GCA_045643625.1 Acetatifactor sp.
GTAATGCAGAATAGAAAATAAGGAGATATATACAATGAAGATTGTTGTTTGTATTAAGCAGGTACCCGATACAAAGGGTGGCGTTAAATTTAATCCAGACGGAACTCTTGATAGAGGCGCAATGCTCGCTATCATGAACCCTGATGACAAGGCTGGTCTGGAAGCTGCACTGAGACTGAAGGATCAGTATGGCGCAGAAGTAACTGTTATTACCATGGGTCTTCCCAAGGCTGCAGATACTCTTCGTGAGGCTCTTGCAATGGGCGCTGACAAGGCAATCCTTGTTACTGACAGAGTACTTGGTGGTGCTGATACCTGGGCTACCTCCACAACTCTTGCAGGCGCACTGAGAAATATCGATTATGATCTCATCATCACCGGCCGTCAGGCTATCGATGGTGATACCGCTCAGGTTGGTCCTCAGATCGCTGAGCATCTTGGACTTCCCGTAATCTCTTACGCTCAGGATCTTAAGATCGATGGAGATAAGGTTGTAGTTCAGAGAATGTATGATGACAGATATCATGTAGTTGAGGCTCAGATGCCCGCTCTGGTAACTGCTCTTGCTGAGCTGAATGCTCCCCGTTACATGACTCCCGGCGGAATCTTCGATGCATGTGATGCAGAAGTTATCACCTGGGGCAGAGCTGATCTGAAGGATGTTGATGACAGCAACCTTGGTCTTAAGGGTTCACCTACCAAGATCGCTAAGGCATCCGATAAGGTTCGTAAGGGTGCAGGCGAGAAGGTAGCTCCTGATTCCGCAGAAGAAGCAGTAGCTTACGTAATCGGCAAGTTCAAAGAGAAGCACATCATCTAATATAGGAGGCAAACCATGGTAACCAATAATATTGAAGAATACAAGGGCGTATATGTGTTCGCCCAGCAGGTAGACAATGAAATCAGCGGTATTGCACTTGAGTTGCTTGGCAAAGGTAAGGAACTCGCTGCAAAGCTTGAGACCGAGGTAACCGCTGTTCTGATCGGTTATAAAGTAGCTGACTTGGCAGACAAGTTGGCAGAGTACGGCGCTGACAAGGTTATCCTTGTTGACGATCCCGAGTGTGAAGTATACAGAACTGAGCCTTACGCTCATGCTCTTGCTTCCGTAATCAACGAGTTCAAGCCTGACATCATGCTTGTAGGTGCAACCGCAATCGGTCGTGACCTTGGTCCTACCGTTTCCGCTAGAGTTGCAACCGGTCTGACCGCTGACTGTACCGTTCTTGAGATCGGTGATTTCCCTCTCGTAGCAATCCCCGGCCAGGAGCAGAAGCACAATCAGCTGCTGATGACCCGTCCTGCATTTGGTGGTAACACCATCGCAACCATCGCTTGTCCTGACAACCGTCCTCAGATGGCAACCGTTCGTCCCGGCGTTATGCAGAAGATCGATCCCATCGTTGGCGCTAAGGCAAACGTTATCGAGTTCAACCCCGGCTTCACTCCTAACAACAAGTACGTTACCATTAAGGAAGTTGTTAAGGCAGTATCTGACACCGTAGATATCATGGATGCTAAGATCCTTGTTTCCGGTGGTCGTGGTGTTGGCAGCGCAGAGAACTTCAAGATCCTTGAGGATCTGGCAGAGGTTCTTGGCGGTACCGTATCCTGCTCTCGTGCAGTTGTAGATTCCGGCTGGAAGCCTCGTGACCTCCAGGTTGGACAGACCGGTAAGACCGTTCGTCCTCAGATCTACTTCGCAATCGGTATTTCCGGCGCAATTCAGCACGTTGCAGGTATGGAAGAGTCCGACCTGATCGTAGCTATCAACAAGGACGAGGATGCTCCTATCTTCGACGTAGCTGACTACGGTATCGTAGGCGACCTGAACAAGATCGTTCCCGCTCTTGCAGCAGCTATCAGAGCTGAGAAGGCTAACAAGTAATTATTCTTAAGGAATAAATGAATTAACGGCATGTCCTGTTAGGACATGCCGTTTTTTTGTTGTAACGCCTTGCGAAATTTGCGGCAGATTGTTATAATTTTCTTTGCTACGACTTTCTGGAAAAGGGTATCGGAATGAGAAGAAATGTAAATCTGGAAGAAATAACGGATGGCCGTTTTTATAATAGCAATGATATGGTAAAGGCGGATGCGCATGGCTGTAAGGGGTGTCATCTCTGCTGTACCGGAATGGGAGAGTCAGTGGTGCTGGATCCATTGGATATGTGGAGGCTGACCTGTGGAACAGGGAAGGG
>JAZULD010000147.1:0-3462 GCA_045643625.1 Acetatifactor sp.
TGGCTTCTGACCTGAATGGTTCTTCCTTGGTGGAAGGTCAAAGCGCAGAAGCTGCAGCCGCCGAAACAGCCGCGGTTGCTGACCAGTGAGAATTTGATCTCAGAGATCGCAGGCACACCGCCAAGGGCCTCGTAGGAGGGATGATAGGTGCGCATATAGGGAAGGGCGTAGACTGTGTTCATCTCCTCTGTGGTCAGGGGAGGCTGGGGCGGATTCTGCACCACGTAGATTCCGTTGGGATAGGTCTCGATCAGCGGCTTGCCTGTGCAGAAATCGGTATTCTGATACTGCACTGCAAAGCTCTCGGCATATTTCGCCTTATCTGCCTTCATCTCATCGAAGGCAGGAAGGATAATTCCGCCGTAGATACCTGAGATATCTCTGGTGCGGTACACGGTACCGGGGATAAAACCGATATCCTTGACATTGATGCCGCTTGCCAGGGCATCGGCGATCTCAACGATGCTCTTCTCTCCCATGCCGTAGGAAATAATATCGGCCTGGCTGTCAAGGAGCAGGGAATGTTTGAAACTGTCGGACCAGTAATCGTAATGAGCAAGTCTTCGAAGGCTTGCCTCGATGCCGCCCATGATAATGGGGGTCTTTTTATAAGTCTTGCGGATCAGGTTGCCGTATACGATGGCTGCGTGATCGGGGCGTTTGCCCATCACACCACCGGGGGTGTAGGCATCCATTGATCGTCTCTTCTTGGATACGGAATAATGATTCACACAGGAGTCCATATTGCCTGAGCTTACCAGGAAACCGAGGCGGGGCTCACCGAGGATGGTAATGCTCTTCTCATCGGTCCAGTCCGGCTGGGCAATGATGCCTACGGAGTAACCGTGACTCTCAAGGACGCGGCTGATAATGGCATGACCAAAAGACGGGTGATCCACATAGGCATCGCCCACCACATACACAAAATCCAGCTGTTTGATTCCTCTCGCATCCATGTCCGCGCGGGAGATCGGTAAAAATCCGCTGTTCAAGTAAACTCCTTCTATTCTTCCTCGAAGAATCCGTAATAATCGTAAATATAAGCGTCTGCGGAAGCTCTTTTCGTGGCTTCCAGGTCCGCCGTATGGGCATCGTGGACGGCGCAGACACGCATTCCTGCGTTTTTGCCGGCCATAAGACCCTGTATAATATCTTCAAAAACGAGGCATTTGGCGGGATCTGTGTTAAGTCCTGCAGCTGCTGTCAGATAAATATCAGGCGCAGGCTTGCCTTTTACGATCTCGCTTCCTGTCACGATATGATCAAAATAAGCCTCAAGATTCAGGGAATGCATAATGATGTCGGTGAGCTCCCTGGAATTGCTGGTCGCAATACCGAGCTTCAGTCCTCTCTCCCTGCAGCCCTTTAAGAATTCCCGGATGCCGGGCTTCACATCCACCTCGGTGCGGTATTTTTCCCTGGCCATGTCGTTCCAGTCCTGCTTCATCTGTTCGATGGTAACATCCACCGGAAAACGGTTCTTGAAATACACCGCTGTCTCGTGGAAACTCATGCCCTCGATGCCCTCACGCAGATCGGAAGGAACAGCTAGACCAAAGTGTCCCAGATACTCGATATCGATCTGTTCCCAGATCCACATGGAATCGACCAGCGATCCATCCATGTCAAAAATGACTGCCTCACGCCCCTCAAGGAGCGCGGCTTTGTCTCTATCAAACATGCTCATATAATGCAGATACCTCTTCCGATGTCAATTCTCTGTACGCGCCGGGGATAAGTCCCTCATCCAGTTTCAGCGGGCCGAAGGACACTCTTTTAAGAAAAAGTACCTGATTATCGACTGCCTGCAGCATGCGCTTTACCTGGTGGAATTTGCCCTCGCAGATGGTTAAGTGAACAGACTTCTCTGAAAGAACTTGTACTTTAGCCGGCAAAGTCAGCTTGTCCTCGCCGATATCCACACCGGTCTCAAGAGCCTTTAGATCCTCCTCGGACAAAGGCTTCTCTATTTCGGCAAAATAGGTCTTATCCACGTGTTTTCTGGGGGAAAGAAGGTCATGGGCCAGCTGTCCGTCATTGGTCAGAAGAAGCAGGCCTTCCGTGTCCTTGTCAAGTCTGCCCACGGGGAACAGGTCATCGTGGGTGTTCTCTTTGATCAGGGCGACTACAGTCTCTGCAGTATTGTCTACAGTGGCTGAAACAACGCCCTGAGGCTTGTTTAACATGTAGTAGACAAATTGTACATACTTCAGGATCTCGCCCTTATATGTCACGATATCGGCATTCTCGTCGATCTTGCGATCGGGATCCTTCTCCACTGCACCGTTTACAGTGACAAGTCCCTGTCTGACAAGCTTCTTCACCTGAGAGCGGGTTCCGATATTCATTTCAGCTAAGAATTTATCAAGACGCATGGGGACCTCTCGGGGAAGAAACGGTTTCAGTCAAATGAAGAATTGACAAGTTACAAATATGATCATCATGCTGCAAATGTTGGATCATTGACAAATGAATAACTCCGGTTACCTGCGTTTACGAGACTTAACAGCAACCACGCCTGCGGTGATCACAAACAAAACAGCAAACACACCGATCGCGATCTCAAGAGCTTTCAGCGCCGGATGATTCTCTCTGATCTCCCGGATAGGGGAAGCGATCTCGGGCTCTTCGGTGGGTTCGGGGGTTACTACAGGCTCGTGAAAAGCTTCCAGAGTCAGATGATTGCTCTCGGTAAAAGCGTGATACATGTTGTATGCCCTTACGATCACAACGGGAGTTTTATCGAAGGGAACCTTAAGCGTAAGCTTAAAACTGTCGGCATTTTTGCCGGAAAGTGCATTGCATTCGGGCCAGGGCATCAGCTTGGAATAGGTAAAACCGCCGTCATAGGAATAATCGTAATATAACAGAGGGGTGTCGTGGTCATCGCCCGAAACGGTCAATTGTACGATGGCCTGCTCTTCATCGCGGCTGTCCGGGGTCACTTCACAGAGATCGGGCTCGGAGAAATCCTTGAAACTCATCTCTCCAAGTTCCGCAAGATCGATATCAGCAGGAAGATCGTAATTGTTATAGTCGACATTCAGCTCTTTGCTCGAAAGACCTAAGAACTGTGCCACGCTTTTGGCATCTTCCACACCAAATTCGCGCCATTTGTCCTTGGAATCACAGAAAGGAATATCGCGATCCTCGTCCACAGGACAGTGCTCAATGATCGACGCAGAGATGTCGAGATCCACACACTCGCGGATAATGCCGTAATAATCGGTGCCCTTGTCGTTCAGACGGGTCTTGATGCCGCGGATAAACAGCCCCTTATCCTGCATGTTGAGCAGGTGATACGCGCCGAAGCGAACACCTTCACTGTGATAGGGCTCGATGGATGATACCCAGACCTCGGAACCGAACAGCGTATGCTCCTCGGAAGCATTGTAGTGAATGCTGAACAGATAATGCGCTCCAACAGACTGCGCAAACTGCGCGCGCTCCTTAAGAGACATG
>JAZULD010000148.1:0-8776 GCA_045643625.1 Acetatifactor sp.
GGTCTTGCGCCCTCTTCTCTTACAGGTCTCTGTGCGGGTCTTGCGCCCTCTTCTCTTGCGGGTCTCTGTGCAGGTCTTGCGCCCTCTTCTCTTACAGGTCTCTGTGCGGGTCTTGCGCCTTCGTGTGCGGGTCTTGCGCCCTCACCCTGAGATCTTCTCTCAACTCTGCGGAGTGCTTCGTCTCTCTCCATGTAAGCAGCCTCTTCGCTCTGCATCAGGCTGCGGATACGCATGATCATAACAACGATCAGGCCTGCCATAACGAGCAGGAGAACCATCATAACGATCAGGGCGATCTTCTGGGTATTTAACTGCTTTACAGCCTTGGTGAGGCGCTCATGCTCCTCATCGTACAGCTTCTTGTTGTTGTCGCCAACCTCGAACAGGTCGTGAATGTTGTACTGAAGACCTGCTTCCAGATCCTGAAGGTACCATACGCCTTCTCTCTCAGCAGTCTCATAAGCCTTGCCGGTAGCAACGGGAGTCTCCTCTTCGGGCTCTTCGGGCTCATCGGGGATGTTGTCGGGATTGGTCTCGGGAACAGAGATTCTGTCGCCTAAGGTCACATAATCGTTTCTGATGTAACCGGTCACGTTTGCGCCGTTGTTAACGAAATTAACGCGATACCATACCTGATTGTCGGAACCGATCGCTTCGCCGATCACGGACACCTGAGTGCCTCTGGGAGCGGTGGAAACGATGCTGCCGGAGGTGGAAGCCTGAGAACGTACTCTGACTGCCTCTGCGCCCTTAACGGTGCCTGCGAATACGCCGTAGTTGGGATCGATCTCAACATTGCCGCCGGGCTGCTCTGCGGGTGCCTCGGAGGTACCTGCGTCACCGCCGGGAGGGGTGGAACCATCGGTGATGGTAACCAAGTCGGAACGGATATAACCCTTGGTATTTGCGTCTACCCATACTTCATACCAGACCTTACCGTCAGCTGCGGTGACCTGCTTGATGATGGATACGGTATTGTTCTTGGCTACGCTGCCGACAACATTACTGCTGCCGTTTGCTTCCTTGCGGACATTTGCGCTGGATGCGGTGACCTTACCTGCACTCTCGGCACGGCTTACCATGGTCAGGGGCTCAGCGAACAGACAGATCGCAAGTGCCATCATCAGCGCAAGCGCGCCATAACCGAAGTAATTTTTCCAGTTACTGTTTGACATCTTTTTCATAAAAAATCATCCTCTCCTAATCAGAACTTTCGTTCCGGAAAAAACTTATGCTTCATCGATGGCCTTGCCGATATCGTGACGCATGTATTTATTGGCAAAGCTGACCCATTCGGTCGCCTTGTAAGCATTGGCTCTCGCTTCCTTCAGGGTATCTCCCTTGGCGGTGATGCCGAGAACGCGACCGCCGTTTGTAACGATGCCCTTGTCGGTGAGCTTGGTACCTGCATGGAAGCAATAATAACCTTCCTCTGTGTCGAAGCGCTCCATACCCTCGATCACGAAGCCCTTCTCGTATGCAACGGGGTAACCGTCGCTCGCCAGTACCACGCAGACTGCTGCGTTGTCCTCAAATCGGAGGTCCACCTCACCCAAAGTACCGTCCACACAAGCCTCCATCACATCGATGATGTCGTTCTTCATGCGGGGAAGCACTACCTGCGCCTCGGGATCGCCGAAGCGTGCGTTGTACTCGAGAACTCTGGGGCCGTTCGGTGTCAGCATCAGGCCGAAGAAGATAACGCCCTTGAAGGGACGTCCCTCAGCCGCCATAGCGTCTACCGTTGCCTGATAAATGTATTTCTTGCAGAAGGCATCCACTTCCTCGGTGTAGAAGGGGCTGGGAGAAAAAGTACCCATGCCGCCGGTGTTCAGACCCCGATCGCCGTCCTGGGCTCTCTTATGGTCCTGTGCGGAGGTCATGATGCGGATATCCTTGCCGTCCACGAAGGAGAGAACGCTCACCTCACGTCCGGTCATGAATTCCTCAATGACCATGCGGTTGCCGGCAGGGCCGAACTTCTTGTCGGTCATAATGGACTGTACGCCCTCTAAAGCCTCTTCCAGAGTGTTGCAGATCAGTACGCCCTTACCCAGCGCCAGACCGTCTGCCTTCAGTACGATGGGGAAGGATGCCTGCTCCTTAAGATACCTGATCGCTTCATCCGCATCGTCAAAATTTTCATATGCCGCAGTGGGAATATTGTATTTTTTCATGAGATCCTTGGAAAAAGCCTTGCTGCCCTCCAGGATCGCTGCGTTTTTGCGGGGACCGAATACGCGAAGGCCCTCCGCCTCCAGCACATCCACAAGTCCGCCTACCAGAGGATCGTCCATGCCGACGATGGTCAGGTCGATCTCCTTCTCCTTGGCAAAAGCAGCCAGCTTGTCGAACTCCATCGCACCGATGGGTACGCACTCCGCGATCTGACCGATGCCTGCATTGCCGGGTGCGCAGTAGATCTTGTCCGCTCTGGGGCTCTTTGCCACACAGGTCGCAATTGCATGCTCGCGTCCGCCGCTTCCTACGATAAGAATATTCATTACATTACCTCTCTGTACCGCCGAAGCGGCTTCTGTCTTACTACGCCTGTCTTACGACCTTGCCGTCCGCCACTTTAATGCGGCCGTTTGCAATGTCATCAATGGCTGCGGGAAGGATGATCCACTCGGCCTCCTCCATCACGCGCCTCTGCAGTACCTCGGGGGTGTCTCCGTCCTGTACCGCCACGGGCTTCTGGGCGATGATGGGGCCCTCGTCCATACCCTCGGTGACAAAATGCACGGTTGCACCGGTCACCTTTACGCCTCTCTCCAAAGCCTTCTCATGCACCTTCAGGCCGTAATAGCCCACGCCGCAGAAGGAGGGGATCAGAGAGGGATGAATGTTGATGATCCTGCTGCTGTACTTCGCAACCATCTCCTCGGGAATTGCCACGAGGAAGCCTGCCAGTACGATCAGGTCGGGTTCAAATTCATCCACTTTTTCCAGAAATGCACGATAAAATGCAGCTCTGTCTTCAAAGTCCTTCGGGGAGATGCAAACCGCAGGGATTCCTGCATTTCTTGCTCTCTCCAGACTCTTTACTGTCTTATTGTTGCTGATCACGCCAACGAGCTCTGTATTCGTGATGCTGCCGCAGGCCACCGCATCGATGATCGCCTGCAGATTGGTTCCGCCTCCGGATACCAGTGTCAGAACTCTTAACATAATCTTACGCCCTTCTCGCCTGCCTCGCAGTAACCTACGATGTAAGCGGTCTCACCTGCTGCCTCTACAGCCTTAACGGTTGCCTCAACATCTTCCTTCTTCACAGCCAGGACCATACCGAGACCCATGTTGTAGGTGTTGTACATCATTTCCTCGGCGATATTGCCCTTCTCCTGCAGAAGCTTGAAGATCGCGGGAACCTCGTAGCTGTCCTTCTTCACAACTGCGCAGATGTTTTCGGGAAGCATTCTGGGAATGTTCTCGTAGAAGCCGCCGCCGGTGATGTGGCTGCAGCCCTTTACCTTACCGCCTGCATCCTTTACGGACTTCATAGCCTTCACATAGATTCTGGTGGGAACGATCAGCGCCTCGCCCAGAGTCTTGCCCAGCTCATCGTAATAGGTGTTCAGGCTCTCTTCGGTCATCTCAAAGACCTTGCGGACAAGTGAGAAACCGTTGGAGTGGATACCGGAGGATGCGATGCCTACCAGCACATCGCCGTCAGCGATGTCTGCGCCGGTGATCAGATCCTTCTCATCCGCAACACCCACTGCAAAACCTGCAAGGTCGTACTCATCCTCGGGCATCAGTCCGGGATGCTCAGCGGTCTCGCCGCCGATCAGTGCGGCACCTGCCATCTTGCAGCCCTCGGCAACACCCTTAACGATGTTGGCGATCTTCTCGGGATAGTTCTTGCCGCATGCGATGTAATCTAAGAAAAACAGGGGCTCACCGCCTGCACATGCCACGTCATTGACGCACATTGCAACACAGTCGATACCCACGGTATCATGCTTGTCCATTACGAAAGCAAGCTTGATCTTGGTGCCGACACCGTCGGTACCGGACAGAAGGATGGGGTTCTCCATCTCCTTGATCTTGCTTAAGGAAAAAGCACCTGAGAAACCGCCAAGACCTCCCATTACCTCGGGACGCATGGTCTCCTTTACATGCTTCTTCATCAGCTCTACTGAGAGATATCCTGCTTCGATATCTACTCCGGCGTTCTTATAATCCATAATAACTCCCTTCGGGGGCAGCCTGTTTTCATCTGCCCAATGTTAATTTTTTTCGGTCAATTATTTCTTCATGCCCTGCAGATAAGCCTGATAGCCGATCTCCCGGAGCTTGGCATCCTTCTTCTCGACCTGCTCTTTCAGGGATGCGCTGTAGTTCTTAAGCTTCTCAAGAAGCTCTGCATCCGAGGTAGCCAGGATCTTGGCTGCCAGAAGACCTGCGTTGGCACCGCCGTTGATCGCTACGGTCGCTACGGGGATGCCGGAGGGCATCTGAACGATGGAGTAGAGAGAATCTCTTCCTCCAAGGGATGTGGTATGCATGGGGATGCCGATGACGGGCATGGGGAAGATCGCCGCGCACATGCCGGGCAGATGAGCTGCCATGCCTGCACCTGCGATGATCACCTTGAAGCCCTTGGCCTCAGCACTCTTCGCATACTCAAAAAACACATCGGGCTCTCTGTGAGCACTGATGATGGTCATCTCGTAAGAGATTCCCAGTTCCTCTAAAATATCAGCGGCCTTTGCCATGATAGGCATATCTGAGTCGCTGCCCATTACAATTCCTACTTTTGCCATTCAAATCACGTGTCTCGGGTCGTCCCGGACTTCTCCTTTCGCAAGCAATCAACTGTTAGTGTACTAAATCCGTTCCCCGTATGCAATAACTAATTCAGGGCATCCAAAGGCTCGTTTAAGGCTTCCGTTCCGGGGAGAACGAATCTGCCGTCGATGATGATGGGGATGCGTGTTCCGTCCGCGCAGACCGCTGTAAGCTCGCCCAGCTCGCTGTAGGGAAGGGTCACATCGGTGTGGCAGTTGAAGTACATGGGCTCTGAACCGTCTGTGGGTCTTGACTGCTCATTGCTTCTTGCCACGATCTCCTTGCCGTCGGGATTGTAGACCTTCAGGTCCTCGGAGTAGGAGTAGCAGGTGTCGCCCACCGCAAAGTGGGGACCCATCTTCTCAGCGATCAGAATGGGCATCTTGTCCTCCACGTTCAGGCGCTTCGCAGCCACATAAGCTGTGGTGTTGGTGCCGATGGCGAACTCGCCGATGGGAAGGCTCTTGTGGCGGAACAGCACGTTCTCGCGCACGAAAGCGCGATTCTCTTCCTCTGTGGGGAAGTTCTCACAGGTGTAATCGCTGATCATGCCGTCCTTGAAGGTCAGCACCAGATCCTTGTACTCCAGGCCGTTTAAGTAAACATGACTCACGTGGAGCACACCGTCGGTACCCTTCAGTACGGGGGAGGTGAATACCTCTCCGACGGGGATGTTCACGTCTGCCACGCAGTTTTCAAAGATAGACTGCTTATCGGGATCGGTCAGGGGGTAAAGACTGATATTTAAGCAGGTGCGGTTGTCGCCGGAACCCTTGACCTCGCAGCGCACTGCCTTGTCCAGGGCGTCGATCATGGTCTGCTGGATATCTCTGTAAAGTCTGTAGTCCAAGGTGTTGATGCGGATGGTCTCGTTAAAGAGCTCCTCGAAGACCTCTCCCACCTCGGGGATGGGGAAGGCGATGATGGTGAAGCTTCGCTCATCCTCAATGATATATTCTCTCTGGATCGCGCCGGCCTTGCTGCGCATCTCCACCCAGAGTGCGTTCTGCTTCTCGGTCATGTGCAGACTCTCGGGCTTGTTCACGGGCTCGAAGCTCTTCTCGCCGAAGATCTCCACAACTGCGGGGCCTGCAAAGCCTGCCGCCTCAGCCTTCAGCTTCTCGTAGGCAGCCCTGCTTACCTCAAGTCTTCTGTTCACATAGTTCTTGTCAAGGAACAGTGCCCTGTCATCCTTGTGATCGTACTCAAACTGTCTGTTGGGTTCTCCGCCCCAGAAGCCTGACTTATACAGGGTGGGATTGTTGAGAATGGTGTATGCGGCTCTGTAGATCGCACAGTGAAGCCCCATCTTCTCGAAGTTCGCAACCGCTCTTCTGATCATGCGCTCAAAGCCCAGATGATAGAGGACAGATACGGTCTTTTTCTTGCTGAGGTCCTTGCCTGCCACCTCAAAACCGATGCGGTAGCCCTCGGTGTAGGTGTCGGCCATGGTATTGATAGTCTCCTCGGGGAGACCTGCCAGGAAGCGGGCTGTCTCAAGCTCGTTCTCGCCGACATACTCACCATATGCGTAGAGGTAACGAACGTCAGAGAGGTCGCTGTTGTTGATAATGTCAAGTGCGAAGGGGTTGCGGTCGGTCAGAAGACCCTCGATGCGCTTCTCTGCCGCGGTCTCCGCATAGTCGGACACGAACCAGTAGATGATGTCCTTAACGGAGGATACCGCAGGCACCTGCGCGCGCTCCTCGTTCTCATAGACGAAGGCTGCGTAAACTTCCGCAAAGAGCTCCTCGCGGATCACCAGCTCCTCGATATCTCCCTCGTAGGCAAAACCGATCAGACTTCTCATCTCGGTATAGAGGAAAGCCAGGATCTGTCCCATCTCCAAACCGAAGCGCTCTGCGGCGTAAGCGGGATTGGCAAAACTCTTCTCGTAATTGCCCGGCATGATGTCCTCGTAGAGCGCGTCGTTTCTGCGTGCAAGCTCATCAAGAGAAGCTTCTGCAATGCCGCCCTGCTCCACAAACGCTCTTGTCTCCTCGATCAGGAGGATGAAATCAGCTGCTTTTGCAAAATATTCCTGATAGTCGGCGGGCAGAAGCTGCTCGCTTCCGATCTCTTTGATTCTGTCCAGAGCAAGTGCCATGCGCTCTGAGTACAGTTCTTTTTCTTCCATGTTTGATCCTTTCGTAGAACAATCCCTACATACTTCTTCCCCAGGCGACCAGGAGTCCCAGGCCGATCAGAACCACCAGGTTCAGGATCGTGCCGAGCACCGGAAAGATCCGGTAATTCTCTCGCTCCTGCAAAGTGCTCACGCCAAGGATAAGACCGATGAGGGAAAAGAGGGCCGCAAGAAGTCCCGTAAAGCCGTAGCCCTGTCTGGTATCTCCCGCAGTCCGGTAGGTCATATAGATCACGATCCCGACGGACAGGAAGCTGATGACACCCAAAATGAATGCCATGACCGCCCGCAGAGGGTGATGCTTATTGGTAAAAATATAGTTTCTTCTCTTCATTGCGAACGCTTCCCATAACGCTAAAAGGCACTCCCCTCGGGAAATGCCTGTCAGACTGCTTTTTTAGAACAGAATATGGGATTTGCGGGACAGAAGTCTGGCTCCGGTGACGATCAGCAGAACTCCGCCTGCAATACCAAGCACAAGAGTGGTCACGCCGATAGCAATATTCCAGGCGCCGGATGTGTTCATGGTCTTATAGATCTTCTCTTCCATCTTCTCTCCTCCAAATCTTTCTTACGATAAAATTATGCTCCGTAGATCTCGTAGTACTTATCGATCGCATCCTTTAAGGTGTCGTCGATCAGAACCTCTCCCTTGTAAGGATTGTTGTAGAGATGCTCAAGAACGTCTGCCATGGAAACGATGGCGCGTGCCTCGAAGCCGTACTTCTCCTTGATCTCGTCCAGTGCGCTCTTTACGCCGCCGAGACCCTTCTCCATGCGGTTTAAGCTTACCATCAGACCCTTGATCTCAACATTGCCCTGTGCCATCAGGATAGGGAAGGTCTCCTCGATGGACTTGCCGGAGGTGGTAACATCCTCGATGATGACAACGCGGTCGCCGTCCTTCACCTTGCTGCCCAGAAGGATACCTACATCGCCGTGGTCCTTCTCCTCCTTACGGTTGGAGCAGTAACGGATCTCCTTGCCGTAGAGCTCGCTGTAAGCGATGGTGGTCGCTACGCTTAACGGAATACCCTTGTAAGCAGGTCCGAAGAGCACATCGAAGTCATCTCCGAAATTGTCGTGGATCGCCTTGGCATAATACTCGCCCAGCTTCTTTAACTGGCTGCCGGTAACATAAGCGCCCGCATTCATGAAGAAGGGGGACTTTCTGCCGCTCTTTAAGGTGAACTCGCCGAATTTCAGCACCTTGCTGTCCACCATGAATTCAATAAACTCCTGCTTGTACTGTTCCATATGTTCAAAACCTCCGTTTTACACACTTTTGCATATTATTGATTCTATTTTACCACAAAAAAATGACGCTTTCAATCTGTTTCAAGCGTCATTTTCCCTTATATTGTATTCTTTTGTCTGTTATTGCACAATATCTGCCGCAATTACCGCGTCGAGATACTTCTTTTCCTCATCGGTAAGTTCCTTAAAAGGCTTCCTTGCAATGCCCGCGTCCAGGCCGTATGTTGTGAGCACGTACTTGATGGCGGGGATGAGTCCTACATTGCAGAGTGCCGTCATAATGTTGTTGGCCTTCACCTGCAGGGTCAGTGCCTCCTCCGGGCGCTTGTCCTTGTAGGCGTCGTAGATCTTCTTGTAGTGGGGGTACATGAAGTTAAAGGTGCTTCCGATACTGCCGTCCGCGCCCAGGGCCATGCCTGCCACCATGGTCTCGTCAAAACCGTTCATCATGATGAGCTTCGGGTTCAGCGCTTTGATGCGCTCCATCTGGTAGACCACCTGATTGGTATGCTTCACGCCGAGGATAAAGTCGCTCTGAAAAAGCTTCTGCACCGTGGGGTCCGCAAGGTCGAAGCTCTT
>JAZULD010000149.1:0-5646 GCA_045643625.1 Acetatifactor sp.
AAGCTCTTGCCGCGCTTCTTAAAAAGTGCAGGGAAGAGAACGCGCGTACATTCATTCTCGGTAACGGGAGCAATATGCTTGTTTCTGATGACGGCATTGATGCCGTTGTGATTCTTATGTGCCGTGAAAGTGCGGAAATTACAAAAATTTCAGAAACAGAAATAAAAGCTGACGCAGGCGCGTCGCTTATGAAGGTGTGCCGTTTTGCCCTTAACGAAGAGCTTTCGGGTTTTGAATTCGCTTTCGGAATCCCCGGCAGTGTCGGCGGCGCGCTGTTCATGAATGCAGGCGCATACGGCGGTGAGGTGAAAGACGTCATTCAGTCAGCCGAGTGCATCACTCCCGACGGCGAGCTTATCACTCTTTCGGCAGACGAAATGGAAATGGGCTACCGCACAAGCGCTTTCAATAAAAACGGATATATTATTCTGAACGCTGTCTTTAAGCTTGAGAAAAAAGAAAAACAGCTTATAAGAGCGGCGATGGATGACTTTTTAAACAGAAGAAAAACGAAACAGCCGCTTGAGTATCCGAGTGCGGGCAGCGTATTCAAACGCCCCGAGGGATATTTTGCGGGCGCGCTTATTGAGCAGGCAGGCTTTCGCGGTTTCAAGCTGGGCGGAGCGCAGGTCAGCGAGAAGCACTGCGGCTTCGTGATCAATGCGGGCGGAGCGACTGCGGAAGATGTGGCGCGGCTGATTAAGGTCGTGCGAGACGGGGTCAAAGAGAAGTTTGGGGTCCTGATGGAGCCCGAAGTGATCTTCCTTGGACATTTTGAGACAAAACTTAACGGAGAACAGTAAGATGCTTACCAGATTTGTGGTGGTTACGGGAATGAGCGGCGGCGGTAAGAGAACCGCCCTGAAGATGTTGGAGGACGCAGGTTACTACTGTGTGGACAACCTTCCCGTCTCCCTTTTGGAAAAATTTGTACAGCTGCTGACCATGCCGGACGGCGAGATCAGCAAGGTTGCGCTGGGTCTTGACGTGCGTGCGGACCAGGCCTTCGAGGATGCTACCCGCACGTTGCAGGAGCTTAAGAGCATGGGCTATCCTCTGGAGATCCTCTTTTTGGATGCGGACGAGTCTGCCCTGATCAAGCGCTACAAGGAGAGCCGACGCATTCATCCTCTGGCTGCACAGGACCGCGTGGAGGAGGGCGTGCGCAGAGAGCGCGTGGTTCTCGAGACCATCAGAAAGAGTGCGGACTACGTCATCGACACCTCCAACCTTCTCACCAGAGAGCTGAAGGAGGAGCTGGACCGCATTTTTGTCAACAATGAAGAATATAACAGCCTCATGATCACCGTCATGAGCTTTGGATTTAAGCACGGCATCCCCGCGGATGCGGACCTGGTGTTTGATGTGCGCTTCCTGCCTAATCCTTTTTACATCGACAGTCTGCGCACCAAGACAGGCAACGACGCCGAGGTGCAGGACTATGTCATGAGCTTTGAGGAGACATCCACCTTCCTTGACAAGCTCACTGACATGGTAAACTTCCTTGTCCCCAACTATGTCAAGGAGGGCAAATACCGCCTGGTCATCGCCATCGGCTGCACCGGCGGCAAGCACAGAAGCGTCACTCTGGCCAACGCACTCTACGCGCGCATGAAGAGCCAGGGCGGCCAGTACGGAATCAAGATCTATCACAGAGATATCACCAGTCAGGGAACGTAAGGGAAGAAAAATGTCATTTTCAAGTGAAGTGAAGGAGGAAATGGGCCGTCAGTTGAGCCCCTCCAGGCATTGCCGTTTAGCCGAACTTGCAGCGATCCTCCATTTCTGCGGACAGTACGGAATGGACACGGAAGGCCAATATACCCTGGGCTTTCAGACAGAAAATGAAACTGTTGTAAGAAAAGGCTTTACATTATTGAAAAAAGCATATAATATAGATAAGGATTTTTCGACGGACGAAGAATTGCTGGGGGATCTGATCGGGAAACTGGGTGAATTCGACAGACCTGTTCCCGCAGAACTGCTGACTAAGACCTGCTGCCAGCGCGCTTTTCTGCGCGGCGCGTTCTTAAGTGTCGGTTCGATCAGCGATCCCGAGAAGAGTTATCACTTAGAGTTCGTATGTACTTCGGAGGAGATGGCGCTTCAGCTGCAGCAGATCATGCACAATTTTGACATCGAGGCCAAGATCGTGCTCCGCAAGAAATATCACGTGGTTTACCTGAAGGGCAGCGAGGGAATCGTGGACTTGCTTAATGTCTGCGAGGCTCATGTTGCGCTGATGAATCTGGAGAATACCAGGATCGAGAAAGAGATCAAGAACTCTGTCAACAGAAGAGTCAACTGCGAGGCAGCCAACATCGGCAAGACCGTGAAGGCTGCGGCCAAGCAGATCGACGACATCACCTATCTTCGGGACCATTACGGTCTGATGAACCTTCCCGAGGGCCTGCGTGAGATGGCAGTGGTTCGCCTGGAGAATCCGGATGTTCCCCTGAAGGAGCTTGGAACCATGTTAAATCCGCCTGTTGGTAAATCAGGCGTTAATCATAGGCTTCGCAAATTGAGCGAGCTGGCAGAGAGGATAAGATCGTAGTAGGAGGAATCGTACATGACACAAAGGATCGTTCAGATCAAACTTGAAACCGGTCTGCAGGCAAGAGCCATCGCACTTCTTGTTCAGGAAGCAAGCAAATACGAGAGCGTTATTCACATTCAGGCCGGTATGAAAACTGTAAATGCCAAGAGCATCATGGGAATGATGAGCCTCAGCGTTGATAATGGCGAGGAACTCGTGGTAAGCGCGAACGGAGAAGACGAGCAGAATGCTGTAGAAGGAATCGAGAGATTCTTAAGCGGACAGGCAGTCTAAGAAATTGTTCCAAAAAAAAAGACCCTATAAAAGGGAGGATGCCGGGGAATCCGTTGATTCCCCGGCATTATTATTAAAAGATATCTAAGAAACAAGTATTGCGGTTGGTCCCGTACATTTTTCACATTTTCAGTATAGAAAATCCATATGTCTAAAGATTGTGGATAAATTTAAGTTTTTTTAAATGATTTGTGAACAAAATATGAACAATCGGCCCAAAATAAAAAGAGCAGCGCGTGACTGCTCTTTTTTTATTGTGTTTATGTGTAAAAAAGTGATTACATATTCGCGGGATCGGGATACTCCTCGCCGAAGGTCTCAACGGTCACGCTCTTCATGATCTGAGGATTCAGGGGCTTGTCGCTCCAGTTGGTGCGAACCTCTGCGATCGCATTAACGACCTCCATGCCCTCGGTAACCTTACCGAATGCTGCGTACTGGCCGTCGAGATGAGGGGAATCCTTGTGCATGATGAAGAACTGGGAACCTGCGGAGTTGGGGTTCATTGCTCTTGCCATGGAGAGAACGCCTGCGGTGTGCTTTAAGTCGTTCTTCACGCCGTTGGCTGCGAACTCACCCTTGATGGAGTAGCCGGGGCCGCCCATGCCGGTGCCGTCGGGACAACCGCCCTGGATCATGAAGCCCTTGATGACGCGGTGGAAGATCAGGCCGTTGTAGAAGCCCTTCTGGATCAGATTTACAAAGTTTGCTACAGAGATGGGGGCGATATCGGGATAAAGCTCCAGCTTGATCACATCGCCGCTTTCCATGGTAATGGTTACGATAGGATTCTGTGCCATAATTTTTCCTTTCCGGGCAGCAGTCCGTTTGCGGAGCGCTGCGTTTTGATGTATGATATTAGTGGTGGCATATGCGCCGCGTTTAAGAGTATTGTAGCTTAAGTTTTATCCTGCGTAAAGAGGGGTAACATCTAAAATGCGTTATTTGCAGAAGATTCACCTGTGGCTTTCCGCGTCGAACAGGGACGAGGAGGAGCTTTTTATCAGGCAAAATAAGGATTTTGAGGTGCGCACCCTCGGCGGCGAGGAGGAGCACACCCTGCATATCACGGACTGTCACGAGACCGCGAAGAATATGTGCAGGCGCGGTCTTCCCGTACTTGCGCTTCTTAACGAGGGGCAGGACCTCTCCTTCGTACCTTATGCGGTAGAGACGCTGGACGGCCTTGACGCGGATTACCTTGAGGGCATCTACAGAAGATATAAGAAGATCCCCCGGGAGATCGCAGAGACCACGCACTGCCTTGTCAGGGAGTCGGCGGCAGATGATGCGGAGAGCTTCCTTTCGATCTACGCCGGGGAGGGCATCACCGATTACCTTGCGCCCATTCGCCCTACCGCCGAGAAAGAGCGGGAGCATATCACGGGCACCCTTGCAAAAGAGTACGAATTCTTTGGTTACGGCATGTGGACCGTTCTGGAAAAGGAGACCGGTGAAGTCATCGGTCGGGCAGGCTTCTCCTATGCGGAAGGGTATGATGAGCCCCAGCTTGGATACGTGATCCGGAAAGAAAAACAGGGCCGGGGGCTTGCGACGGAAGTTTGCCAAGCGATCCTTGCCTATGCGAGGGAAAACCTTGGCTTTGAGCGGGTCCACATCTTTGTGCATCCTGAAAATGCAGCGTCTGTTGCGGTGGCGAGGAAGCTTGGAACGGCAGAGTGTGAAGAGCGGGATGTGATACATTTCGTGGCAGACCTTTCTTAAGTGATTTGCCGCACAAACATGATTTAACTGCTGACGGGGCGGATGACGAACCTCGGAAGCACAATGATATGAATTGCAATTTTCAAGGAGATTAGAATGGTACAGAAAATCATGAGAGATCCTATGTTCTTAGCGAAGAAGTCCGTGCCCGCCACCGAGGCAGACATGCAGGTCGTGGAGGATCTTCTGGATACTTTGCGGGCCAATCTGGACCGCTGCGTCGGCATGGCGGCCAACATGATCGGCGTGAACAAGCGCATTATCGCAGTGGCGGCGGGACCCTTTCAGTTTGCTATGATCAATCCCGTGATCACGAAGAAAAGCGGCCGGTTCCTCACCGAGGAGGGATGTCTTTCCTTAGAAGGCGTGCGACCCTGCACCCGCTTTCGGGAAATTGAGGTGGATTATTTTGATCAAAATATGGTGAAGCGCCACGGCAAGTTTAACGGCTGGACCGCCCAGATCATTCAGCATGAGTGTGACCACCTGGAGGGAGTGCTCATCTGATGTGGACCGTAAAACATATTTTTGACGGAGATTTCGGCTGCGAGGAGCTGCGCCCGGGCGAGAGCCCCAAAGTATCGGTGACACTTGTCAATGAAGCCGGCGAAGAAAAATACGTGTCCGTGGAGGATGCGTGGCTTAATGAGCAGGGAATCGACGTGGGGTCGGCGTGGCCCGAAACAATGAAACACAAGATAGACTTGGAACGGCGGCGAATCTGAAGCCGCGAAAATCAGAGGTAACATTTATGGGATATTTAATTGCAGAGACAACGAAGGAAGAACGCGAGGCCATCGTGGCCGAGTCTTTAGGCTATATCGAGGCCAACTGTGACGGCTGCAGAGCCGGACTGGCTGAAATGTATCAGAATTACATTGACGGCAAGAAGGAACTGCGCGACATCAACATGGAGTTTAACGCCCGCTATATCAAGGCGGACGACAGACCGCCCCGTAGCGGTTGCCCCATGTAGGAGAATCTACAGCATGAAATCGAGAACAGAGAAAAGCATGGAACTGTATGATCTGCTGATGGACAGGGGGTATCCCCAGGTTTTCTGCGAGCAGATCACACTGAACCTGAAC
>JAZULD010000150.1:0-3368 GCA_045643625.1 Acetatifactor sp.
CCCCATCGAGATCGTGAAGACGAAGGAACGCCTTAACGAGGTGGGCTTCGGCGACGATATTTTTACCCCCATCAAAGAGAATTTTGCCAACATCGACAAGATTGCGGCGGAGTACGGTCCCTTTGATTTTGTCATGGCGGAGCTCGGCGTCTCCTCCATGCAGATCGACAACCCCGAGCGCGGCTTCTCCTACAAGCTGGACGGTCCTCTGGACCTGCGTCTGGACCCCGCCCACGGCATCCCTGCCTGGGAGCGACTGAAGGACATGGACCGCGAGGAAATCATCGGCATGCTGGTCGAGAATTCCGACGAGCCCTACGCAGAGCGCATCGCAAATGTGCTCATGAACTGCAGGAAGAAGGGCAATCTCGTCAGGACCACCACTGAGCTTCGTCAGGTCATCGAGACCGCACTTGGCATCACCTATGACAAAAAGAAGGTCACAAGCTCCCTGAAAGAGTTAAAGGGCATGTCCTCCGACGAGCTGAAGGAACTCCTGAAAAAGACCTGCCAACGTGTTTTCCAGGCCATCCGCATCGACGTCAACAGCGAGTTCGAGGTGCTGGACGCCTTCCTGACCAAGCTTCCCGACATCCTGTCCCCCGGCGGCAGAGCAGCGATCCTGACCTTCCACTCCGGCGAGGACCGCATGGTCAAAAGAGCCTTCAAGGACTGCTGCAAGGAGGGCATCTTCTCGGATATCGCTGAAGATGTGATCAGGCCCGGCGCAGAGGAATGCAGAATAAACGGCCGAGCAAGATCCACGAAGTTAAGGTGGGCTGTGAAGGCGGAGGAGTAGAGAAGGATCCCTCGTACATGTTCGGAATATGACGTCATGCTATGTTTGACACCGGAGAAATGTGTTATAATATAGACGAAAGCAGGGAGTCTTTCAGCATATATGCTGCTGCAGAGGATAGAGAATCGGAGGTGCACATGGCACTTGACAATAAACTTGGATTGACAGATTCAGCAGAACTTGCAAGAGAAGAAGAGCGTATCAGTAAAAAGAAAGCATTGGAACTGTTTGAAAGCGGAATACTTGGTACCCTTGAACCCGGCAAGTTTGCTGCGTTAAAAGCGATCCACAAATATATTTTTGAAGAAATCTATGATTTCGCAGGTGAAATCAGGAAGGTGAATTTAGCAAAGGGTAGTTTCCGCTTTGCGCCCTTGATGTATCTGGACGCGTCCCTCGATAACATTGATAAGATGCCACAGTCTTCTTTTGACGAAATTGTGGAGAAGTATGTGGAGATGAATATTGCGCATCCCTTCAGGGAGGGCAATGGACGAAGCACCAGGATCTGGCTGGACCATATGCTCAGAGCGGAGATCCACAAGGTAGTCGATTGGAGCATGGTTGATAAAGATGATTACCTGCTAGCTATGGAGCGTAGTCCGATTAAGGACATTGAGATCAAACATCTTCTTAAAGCAGCTTTGACCGATGAGGTCGACAGTCGCGAGGTCTATATGAAGGGAATCGACCATAGTTATTATTACGAGGGATACATGACCTTTAAGACCGAGGAATTGTAGTCAAAATATGAAGTAAAGAGACGAGCACTTAATTGTTGGAAGAGTAAAACAGAAGCATGAAAAAAGAGGGCCGATCATGGCCCTCTTTTTATGTCTATCGGTATTGAATTACAATTCGATTAATTATCAGTCCCTTTCTTTTAAATCAAGATCCATACCAAGCAAATTAGCCAGGTACAGGACTTTTCCGAGTTCTACCGTTGCCTTGCCGTTTTCAACATCCGAGATGAAGCTGACGCTGTACGGCGAAGTCAAGCGCTGCTTCCAAATCACAGGCACATCAGGCAAAATAATCCATTGTTTCCGCCCTCACCCCGTGATATACTTGCAAACGTGGTGCCAAAAACATATGCGCCTTGCAAGGAAGCAGGCGGCAGCGCCCGTTCCGGTCGCTTGGAGACCTGAGCGAGAGAAGCGGCACCCCGATTCCACGACATAATATCACACACAAGAATGAGAGGAAGACAAAATGCCTTACGTACAAGTGAGAACTACTGAAAACATGAACAAGGAGAAGGTGAACGCCATCAGCGCGAAGCTGGGTCCTGCGATCTCTATCATTCCCGGTAAGAGCGAGAGCAGACTGATGCTTGAGGTCGTTGGTGACTGCAATCTTTTTATGGCGGGCAGCGATGCGCCTGCGGCTTATGTCAGTGTTCTGGTGAATAATCATCAGGAGTCTGAGAACCTGAAGAACTATTCCCGCAAGATCGTTGAGGTATTGAACGAGGAGGCAGGGGTGCCTGTGGATCGTATCTACATCACCCACCAGTCTGTTCCCGAGTGGCATTCCTCCGTATCTTTGTTTTAAGAGGAGAGGAGAGCGACATGGGAGCAAAATTAAAAGATATTTTCAAAGAGGGCACCGGCTATAAGGTGTTTTTCATCTCATTGGTCATCGGAGGCTTGAGCTATGGCCTCTATAAGGGCATGATCGACAATTACCTGGCTGAGATCGTTACCATGGGTGAACTGGACCGCGGTATTGCGGAGTTTTTCCGTGAGATCCCCGGCCTGCTGCTGGTATTCATCCTGGCGATCCTTTACAATTATTCTGCCGAGACTATCTACAAGGTGGGTGCGGTGATCATGGTCATCGGCCTCGGTATGTTAAGCCTTGTGAGTCCCACCAAACTGCTCGTGACTATCGCGATCTTCGTGCATTCCCTGGGTGAGCATATTCAGCTTGGTATGAAAAACACGCTGAGCCTTGAGTACTCCAAGGAGGGCAAGGGCGGCGAGGCTCTCGGACACCAGAATGCAGTTTACCAGATCGGTACGCTTGCCGGTTATGCGGTCATCATCGCTGTGTTCGCTGTTTTTGCCGAGTCTGCAGGCAAGCTGTTTAAGCCCTTTTTTGCAGCGGCTGCAGTCTGTGCTGCCATCGGTATGTTTTTTGCCTTCCGCTTAAGCGGCAAGAGTGAGACCGACAAGAGCAAGAACCGTTTTTACTTCCGTAAAAAATTCGGCAAGTTCTACATGCTGGAGATCTTCTACGGCGCGCGTAAGCAGGTGTTCTTCACCTTCGGTCCCTACGTGCTGATTCTGTTCTACGGAGCGGGAGGGTAGGTCATCAGTCTTCTGGTTGCGGTATCCGCCATCAGCTGTTATTTCCTGGCGCCTCTGGTTGGTAAGATCATCGATAAGCTGGGCTATAAGATCGTCATGATCTCCGATACCTTGATCCTTGTGATCGTGTGCTTCTTCTATGGATTCGCGCATCATATCTTCCCCATGAGGGTTGCGTTTATCATCTGCTGCGTGAACTACATCCTGGATTCTATTATCTCTCTGGCTTCTATGGCTTCCAACGTGTATGTACAGGA
>JAZULD010000151.1:0-3487 GCA_045643625.1 Acetatifactor sp.
GTGGAATTCATGCCAAGAATGTGGATCTTGGTGAAGAAACCGGACACGCTTCCGGCGAAGATGAAGGCCATGACAAAGGGAGTGCAATACTTGATACAGAAGGAATAGAATCTGTCAAATGCAGCACTTCCCGCAGAACCGTTGTGGAACTCCTCGGCGATGGGCTTGACTTTAAGCTCCCAGCCGACAAGCAGGGACATAAGCAGCGCGCCCAAGGGAAGTGCGATACCCTCGGACCAGCAGTCCGCGAAGTCTAACATACAATCGTTCCAGCCGTCACTGCCCCAGAAGGTGAAGATTCCTGATGCACCCAGACCATCGATCGCTACAAGCATTGCCTCAACAGCAACTGCGATGCTGACGAAGAGAGCTACCTTCTGACGGTTGACTGTCTTCTGCTTCACCTCTGCGTTATCGGTGATAAAGGTGGTGATAACCTCCTGCAGAGCGATCGCGGAAGAGATCGCAGCGATCAGTACGAACAGGTAGAAAATAACGCCGAACAGAGGACCGAATACGCCCATCTGTGCGAAAACATCCTGTAAAGTTACGAACAGAAGCTTGGGGCCGCCCAGTGCGATCTCGCCTACGGGGATACCGTGCGCGATACCGTTGGCAACAGCCGCAGGAATAACAGCGATACCTGCCATCAGGGCAACAACAGTGTCTGCCGCAACGATGACGAGGGCGCTCTTTTTGATATTCTCAGTCTTGGGAAGGTAGGAACCGTAGGTCACGTTGATACCCATTGCAACGGACAGGGAGAAAAACATCTGACCGCCCGCAGTTGCAAGCACGGAGATCACGGAGGGAGCCTCCTCAATGAAGCCTGCCTTGGCTGCATAGCCGGGCACGAACATGAACTTCAGACCCTCGGACGCACCGGGCAGGGTCAGGGAGCGGATGATGATGACTACCAACATCACTGCCAGCGCAGGCATAGCGAACTTGTTGAACTTCTCGATGCCCTGGTAGATCTCGCTGCGGTTGATGATGTAGCAGAGACCGATGAAGGCCAGGGTAAACATCGCCGCGCCGAAGGGATTGGTCAGCATTGCGCCGAAGGTGTCACCGCCGGTCAGGGTGATGCCGTAGGTGCTCTGCAGGCCGAAGCTAAGCTCCGACAGATTTAAGGAAAGGTACTCTATGCAGTAGCCGCCCAGTACGGTATAGAAGGACAGGATCAGGAAGGGCGCAAAAACAGCCATCCAGCCGATCCAGCCGAATTTCTTAGACAGAGACTTATACGCTCTCACGGGACCGGACTGGGTCAGACGACCCACGGACAGCTCGGAGCACATCAGCGCATAGCCTACAAAAACAGACAAAAGCACATAAATGATCAGGAAGACAAATCCTCCGGACTTACCCATTTTGTGAGGAAAACCCCAGATGTTGCCAAGGCCCACAGCGGAACCGATGGTTGCCATCATAAAGCCCAGACTGCTGCCCCAGGTGCTTCTCTTGTTGTTGCTCATTGTAAAGACCTACCTTTCGAAGATTATAAACATATGACCGAAAAACGAATAGTGGATGTCAATTATACCACATTTTTCCCGAAATTTCACCCACAATTACTGATTTTTCGCATTCCTTAAAACGATTGAACCTTGTTCCGTCCCGTGTTATAATAGTAGAAAATTCTACTATTATGATGTCCGGATAAAAGAGAAGAAAGGAGATTCAACATGAATGAGAATCACGTGCCCAATATCCAAAGTTCCTTAAGACACAATCTTATCACCATGCCCGACGAGATCTACCGCGCGAGCGGAATCATCATCAATGGAAGACGTATCAAATCTCTGATTTTTTCCACCGACCTGGCCATCATCTGCAACTGCAACGCAGACGCTGTACTGGCAGTATATCCCTTCACCCCGCAGAGATCCATCAGCGAAGGCATCATCAAATCCGCCAACATTCCCGTCTTCTGCGGTATCGGAGGCGGCACCACCAACGGAAGGAGGACCTTGCCGCTGGCCAAGGATGCTGAGAGTCTGGGGGCCATCGGCGTCATTCTGAATGCCCCCGTGTCTGACGAAAATGTCCGGATGGTCGCCGG
Source organism: Acetatifactor sp. (assembly GCA_045643625.1). Taxonomy (GTDB): domain Bacteria; phylum Bacillota; class Clostridia; order Lachnospirales; family Lachnospiraceae; genus Acetatifactor. The sequence goes on from JAZULD010000151.1 coordinate 2,066, forward strand.
AATCATAGACATTCCTCTTGTGATCACGATCGTTGATGACCGCACGGATGTGGAAGCACGCCTGAATGCAGGCGCCACTATTTTAAATGTTGCTGGTGGAAAAAGCACTCCCGAGATCGTCTCAAAGATCCGCAGCGCATTCCCGACCGTACCCATCATTGCTTCCGGAGGAGATACCGGAGAACAGATCTTAAAAACGATCGAGGCAGGCGCCAATGCGATCACCTACACGCCGCCCTCGACTGCGGAATTGTTCAGCGAAATGATGTGCAAATACCGCTCAGAAACATTCTGATCCCAAGGAGAGTGACTATGGACTACCAGAAGCTTTACCTTCTCATCCAATGCAACAAAAAATTCAGTCATGCCAAGATCCGCTTACAGGATCTCAGCGACACCGAGTGCATGCTCTGCACCTATATTTACTTTCATCCCAACTGCTCGCAGGAGGATGCCGCCGTCTCCCTGAAGGCCGACAAGACCACTGTCGGCAAGGCTCTGACATCCCTGGAATGCAAAAACTGCGTAGTCCGCACACAGGATACAGCCGACAAACGCATCAAGCGCCTGTCCCTCACAGACCTTGGACAGCGAAAGATCGAAACGCTTGTGAACCTCCACAACAACTGGCTGCACGAGGTCATGTCCTGTCTCTCCGCCGAGGAGCAGCAGCAATTCGAACACTATTGCGACAGACTGTTAGCGGCGGCAGAAGCACTGATCCTAAACAGTGCCGAACATTCTTTACATACTGCAGGATAAAAAAACGGTGTGACCCAAATGTGGCCGCACCGTTTTCTTTGTAGATCCATTTTCTTTGTTGATCCGTTCTATTCAATTTATTCCTTCACGATCTTCACAGCGGTGCCGTAGGCGATGACCTCAGCAGCGCCCTGCATGACCTGGGAGGAACCGTACTTCACGCCGATAACAGCGTCCGCACCAAGGGCTACAGCCTCGTCCACCATGCGCTTCACAGCGATCTGGCGTGCCTCGTTCAACATCTCGGTGTAACCGACGATCTCACCGCCCACCAGGGTCTTCATGCCTGCCATGAAATCACGGCCGATATTCTTGGTCTGAACGATGGTACCCTTTACCATACCCAGTGCCTCGATCTTAGTGTCGGGAATATACTCAATACTTAGCAGCTTCATCTTCTTCTCCTCCATTGATCTCTTTGACGCGGCTGATCATTGCAACAAGGACACAAACAATGACCAGCGCCGGAAAACCTGTAAACACCGGCAGAACCCATCCGGGAACATACGGATCCGAGTGACACATCACCGCCACAGCGATAATGGCGATCACCATAAGGGCGATCATTACTACGCCTCCGCCGATTGCTCCTGCTTTTTTCTTCATGTGAATGTCGATCTTGCTCAAGTCCACAAAATCTATGCCCTCCTTTTCCTGCTT
>JAZULD010000152.1:0-4005 GCA_045643625.1 Acetatifactor sp.
GATACTCTTCCAGTTCCTCTCTGGGTCTGAAGCCCCAGAGCACGCCGATGGTGAAAGCGCCCGAGCCCTTGCCTGTGCGCATGTCCGTTGAGGTATCGCCCAGGTAGAGCACGTCCTCTGCGGATAGCTTTAGCTGCTTAAATATCTCAAAAGCGCCCGCCGGATCCGGCTTGATCGCAATGTGATCGGTCTGTCCCAGGATCACATCGAAGGTGCCCTTGCCGAACAATGTCTCGATCACGTTGATGGTCTCCGCATGAGGCTTGTTGGAGAGGACTGCGATCTTTACGCCGCGTTCCTTCAGTTCCTCGATCAGTTCCACGATGCCGTCAAAGGGCTTCACATCGTGCATGCAGTGCACGCGGAACACCTTCTTGTACTCCGCAAAAACTTCCTCGAAATGTGCTTCTGCATCTACGTTCTTGGAGGCCAGCGCTCTTTTTACCAGATTGGCTGCGCCGTCTCCCGCAAAATACTTGCACTCATCCTCGGTCACCGTGCCGTAGCCAAAGGGCGCTAAGGATAAGTCAAGACAATACTTAATGCTTCTTATGGTGTCGGACAGGGTACCGTCCAGGTCAAAGATCACCGCTTTTTTCATGAAAGATACTCCTTTGCCTCCTGATAGAGTCTGCCCACGGGCAGACCAACCACATTGTTGTAATCACCGCGGATGCCCTTGATATAGCGGGCACAGATCGTCTGGATCGCATAGGATCCTGCCTTGTCCATGGGATCGTTGGTTGCCACGTAAGATAAGATCTCCTCATCGCTCATAGGGAAAAATTCCACCTCAGTGGACTCGTGAAAGGTCTTGCGCTCCTCCCTGCCGTTCTTCCTTGCAATAAGGGTAACGCCGGTAAGCACTCTGTGCACGTCGCCCTCAAGCATATGGAGCATGTTCACGGCGTCCTCTGTGTCCTTGGGCTTGCCAAGCACTGCATTGCCTGCTGCCACCAGAGTGTCCGCGCCGATAATAAGGATGTCCTCCTCATCCGGGAGCTGCTCTGCCACCGCGGATGCCTTTCTTGCGGAGAGTTCTTCCACCATCACAGCGGGATCCTCTGCCGCAACATCCTCATTGACATCGCTTACAATGATATCGAAGGACAGACCGATCTGGTCAAGAAGCTCTCTTCTTCTGGGGGATTGTGATGCTAAAACGATCCTCATACCCTGTGTACCTCCGGAATAAATACTCTGCTGTCGGTGATCTTAGGCTCAAGCAGCACCTTGGCCTTCTCATCTGCCTCCGCGCAGAACTGCTCCTGTGCGTTGACTGACTTCTTACCTCTTCTGTCCACCTTCTCATAGGTATCGTCGGGCTGTAAGAGGGATGCCTTCTCGGTATCTGCCAGCTGGGTCATAAGGATGTGCAGAAGCTCTTCCTTTAACTCCTGCTTATCGATAGGGAACAGGATCTCCACGCGGCGCTCCAGGTTTCTGGGCATCCAGTCTGCGCTGCCGCAGTAGATCTCGTACTGTTCGTCATTTTCAAAGTAAAAAATACGGCTGTGCTCCAGGTAATTGCCTACGATGGAGCGCACGGTAATGTTCTCGCTGACGCCGGGAATGCCTACCTTCAGGCAGCAGATACCGCGGACGATCAGGTCGATCTTGACACCTGCGGCGCTTGCCTCGTAGAGTGCGGAGATCACGTCCACATCGCAGAGGGAGTTCATCTTGGCGATGATGCGGGCCTTCTTGCCGGCCTTGGCATTCTCCTTCTCTCTCTCGATCAGGGTCACGAACTTGTCCTTGAGCCACAAAGGTGCCAGTGCCAGTTTGTTCCAGAACAGCGGCTCTGAATAACCGGACAGCATATTGAAAACAGCGGTTGCATCCTCTCCGATCAGTTCGGAGCAGGTGAGCAGGCCGATATCTGTGTAAAGCTTCGCAGTCGCATCGTTGTAGTTGCCGGTGCCAAGGTGGACGTAGCGGCGGATGCCGTCCTCCTCCTTGCGGACAACCAGAGTAATCTTGCTGTGGGTCTTCAGGCCCACAAGACCGTAGATAACGTGGCAGCCGGCCTTCTCAAGCATTCTCGCCCAGACGATGTTGTTCTCCTCATCGAAACGGGCCTTCAGCTCCACCAGTACCGTTACCTGCTTGCCGTTCTCGGCAGCCTGCGCAAGGGCCTGGATGATGGGGGAATTACCGCTGACACGATAGAGAGTCTGCTTGATCGCAAGGACCTGCTCGTCTCTTGCCGCCTGACGGATGAAGTCAACGACGGGAGTAAAGGTCTGGTAGGGGTGATGCAGCAGGATATCCTGCTTGCGGATCGCTTCAAAAATATCATACTCATTGCCAAGCTCGGGAACGGGCTGGGGAGTATGGGAAGGTGCCTTGAACTCGTCAAAACCGGGCAGGCCGTACATCTTCATCAGGACAGTCAGGTCAAGAGGACCGTCGATGTCATAGATGTTCTGCTCGCCGATCTTAAGCTCCTTCTTTAAGACCTTCAGCAGGCGCTTGTCCATGCCCTGCTCGATCTCAAGACGGATAGCCTCGCCCCACTGTCTCTTTTTCAGCTGCTTCTCGATCTCTTTTAACAGATCGGCTGCCTCTTCCTCATCGATGGACAGGTCGGCGTTTCTCATCAGTCGGAAAGGATGGGCGCTGACGATATCATAATTTAAGAAAAGCTTGGCGATGTTGCGCTCGATGACCTCCTCTAAGAGGATCACTCTCGTCTCTCCCTCCCCGGAAGGAAGAGTCACGATTCTGGCAAGCACGCTGGGTACCTGAACGGTCGCAAACTCCAGCTCGTCCTCCTTGTCGCCCTTCTTGTGAACCATAGCACCGATATTTAAGCTCTTGTTGCGGATCAGAGGGAAGGGTCTGGAGGAGTCGACTGCCATGGGAGTCAGTACGGGGTACACATTCTCCATGAAAAATTTGTCGATGTATTCCATCTCCGCAGGGGTCAGCTGCTCGTGATGCTTGACCACATGCAGACCGTTTAACTCCAGTTGAGGAAGCAGGGAACGGTTGTAGGTGGAGTACTGCAGATCCACCAGCTTGTGAATGGCCTCGTGGAGAGCCTTTAACTGCTCGGTGGGAGTCATGCCTGCGATATCGGGCTTGTCGTAGCCTGCGTGCTCCATGTCGCGCAGGGATGCCACGCGGACCATGAAAAACTCGTCCAGATTGGATGCAGTGATGCTTAAGAACTTCAGTCTCTCGAAAAGAGGAATGCTCTTGTCTCTCGCCTCGTTCAATACGCGGTGATCGAACTGCAGCCAGCTCAGCTCACGATTGGTATAGTATTTGGGATTTTGGAATTCCTTACTTGCCATAGTATTGCTTTATCTCCTAAAAAGTCTTTTTCTGCTTCAGAACAGGTGTCACGCCGAAGACCTCGCGGAAGAAGGGAACCGCCTCCGCAAAGAAATGCTTCTCCAGAGTGATGTCCTCGGGAGTATCCACGGTGAGCACCAGCTCGTTCTCCTGGAGAACTGCCTTCATGCCCTTGAACTTCTGATTATGGCTTCTGTCAAGGCTGTTGGCCAGTCTGAGGATGGCGGTCAGTTTTGCCATGGTCAGATACTGTGCAGTGTCGAGGCTTAAGTTGGCAGCCTCGTGTCCGGAGTAGACAAAATTGCTGTGATTGAATCTCACAACGCTTGCGACGATCTCTCGCTCCGTCTCGGAGAGACCGATGATCTCGGTGGACTTGATAATATTGTAGGAAGTCTCACCGATGGTGCGCATGCTGATATATTTGCCGCAGTCGTGAAGGGTTGCGGCGATGCGAAGGTAGAGGCGTTCTCTCTTGCCCATGCCGTGGACCTTCTTCATGCTGTCGTAGATGATCGTGGTCAGATTCTCCAGGGTCTCCGCTCTCTTGCGGCTGCCCATGTAGCGCTTGCTGATATTCAGGGCGCATGCCACGATATCTTTTTCAAAATCGTGCTCGTCGCGGAACATCTTGATGCGCTCCGCGTAATCGTAGGCGATACCGTCTGCCAGGCTGACGCCGGGAACCCAGATCTGCTTGGC
>JAZULD010000153.1:0-7027 GCA_045643625.1 Acetatifactor sp.
CCTACTGCAGCACCTACCGCAGCACCTACTGCAGCACCTACCGCAGCACCTACTGCAACTCCCGCTCCTACCGCAGCACCTACTGCAGTTCCTACCGCAGCACCTACTGCAACTCCTAAGCCTACTGCAGTTCCTACCGCAGCACCTACTGCAACTCCTAAGCCTACTGCAGTTCCTACTGCAGCACCTACTGCAACTCCTAAGCCTACCGCAGCACCTACTGCAGCTCCTACTGCAGCACCTACTGCAGCACCTACCGCAGCTCCTACCGCAGCACCTACCGCAGCTCCTACTGCAGCTCCTACTGCAGCACCTACCGTAGCTCCTACTGCAGTACCTGCTGACAAGACTGCTCTGACTGACGCTGTAAGCGCAGCAAGCAAGCTTGACAAGGATGCTTACACCGCAGACAGCTTCAAGAAGCTGGCTGACGCTGTAGCTGAGGCTCAGGTTGTACTTGGCAAGGCTGATGCAACTCAGGCTGAGGTTGATGCAGCTCTTACTGCTCTGAACGCTGCTAAGGCAGCTCTCGTTGTTGCTCCTGTTGAGGACGAAGATGATGATGATGACGATGTTGCACCTGTAGTTACTCCTGCACCTGCAGCACCCGGCGCAGCAACTTCACCTAAGACCGAAGACCTGAGCGTATCTCATATGAACTCCGTAATGGTTATCGTTTCCGCAATTGCTGTATTTGCAATTATGGGTGGCGTACTCGTTACTATGAAGTCCAGAAGAGAGGACGAGGAGTAATCCTTAACCGACGTCTTAAGAGACAATAGCTGTATAAGCTAAAATAGGGTCGCACGGGAACCCCCGGTTTCCGGGCGGCTTTTTTTGCCCAAAAACATATTTTTTTCCGAAGCGGCCGCAGGCAAAGTATGGTTGACTTCCGTATTCGAAACGCTTAAAATAAAATGAGAAATGAACTGCGGCGCAGGCCGTTATATTACAATACAAGGAGAAACACTATGTTACAGCAGGTATCGGTTTATGCAGAGAATAAGAAGGGCACGATGCGCAAGATCACAGGCATCCTGTTGGATAACGACATCAATATTCTCGGATCCGTCACCAACGACAGCGCAGAGTACGGCATCATCCGCATGGTGGTTTCTGAGCCCCAGAAGGCAATGAAGGCTCTGGACGAAGCCGGTTTTCTCATCAGACTGACCGAGGTCATCGGTGTTGAGATCGAGGATGAGGTCGGCAATCTGAATCGTTTGCTGAGAGATCTTGAGAAGAGCAATATCGATGTTGATTACCTTTATCTTTCCTTCAACCGCGAGAGCAGCAAGCCCATTATGGTCTTCCACTGTGTGGACACCAGCGAAGTGAAAGCTTGTCTGATCGGCAAGGGTTATACTGTTTTATAAGCAATGAAAAAGGGCCGGCAAGGCCCTTTGTTCATATGGGAGATCGTGAAATGATTTTGCCTGAGAAGTTCACGGAGAGAATGAGTCTGATGCTCGGCGACGAGTACGAGGCCTTCATTGCAAGCTACGATGAGGACCCCAGACAGGCTCTGAGACTGAATTTTTTGAAAAAAAATAAAGACGGACGAAGCGCATCCGAGGTGCTTGCTCCAAACGGTGAGGGCAGTGCATCCGCTATTGCGGATTTCGGGCTGACACCTGTGGAATGGGCACAGAACGGCTATTATTACAGGAAGGATGCGGCGCCCGGCAAGCACCCCTACCACGAGGCGGGCATCTACTACATCCAGGAGCCCAGCGCCATGGCGCCCGTGGGCATGCTTGACGTGCAGCCCGGTGAGAGGGTGCTGGACCTGTGTGCGGCGCCCGGAGGCAAGAGCACGCAGATCGCGGCGCGCCTTGAGGGCAAGGGTCTTCTTGTGACCAACGAGATCCACCCCGCAAGAGCGAAGATCCTCTCCGAAAATATCGAGCGCATGGGCGTTGCCAACGCCTGCGTCACCAATGAGAGCTCCGAGAAGCTGGCAGGTGTTTTCCCTGTCTTTTTTGATAAAATACTGGTGGACGCCCCCTGCTCCGGCGAGGGCATGTTCCGCAAAAATAACGACGCTGTGGACGAGTGGAGCCCGGAGAATGTGGCGCTCTGCGCGGACAGGCAGCAGGACATCCTGGACCAGGCGGCGATCATGTTAGCTCCCGGCGGACGGCTGGTCTATTCCACCTGCACTTTTGCTCCGGCTGAGAACGAGGAGGGCATCGCGCGCTTCCTTGCAAGGCATCCGGAGTTCACATTATTGGAACAAAAGAGGCTCTGGCCTCATAAAATAGAGGGCGAGGGACACTTCGCTGCGCTGCTTGAGAAGGCAGGGGAGAAGAGTGCGGAGCGCCCGAAAAACCGTGAAAAAAGCCTTACGGCCAAGGAACTGACGGAGTGGAGCGCCTTTAGCAAGGAGGCTCTGAACGCGCCCATCGAGGAGTGTTACGAGGGCAGGTTCCTTAAGTTTGGCGACAATCTCTACCTGGTGCCTGCGGACATGCCGTCCCTGAAGGGACTGAAGGTGATGCGCCCGGGTCTGCAGCTGGGTACTGTGAAGAAGGACCGTTTCGAGCCCGCGCACAGTCTGGCGCTTGCGCTTGCGCCTTCCATGGCAAAGCATGTCTGGGACCTGTCCGCATCGGAGCGTATGGGTCGCGCCTACATTGCAGGCGAGGGCTTTGCTGCCGAGGGCGAGAAGGGCTGGTATCTGGTACTCTTGGACGGTTTCAGCCTCGGCTGGGGCAAACTTGCCGGCGGCATGATGAAGAACCATTATCCCAAAGGCCTTCGGAAGAATTTGTAAGAAGAAAGCGAGGTGGCAGGGATGCCCGGAATCAAGATCATTTTTGAAGATAAGGACATACTGGTGGTGTACAAGCCGGCGGGACTTGCCACACAGAGCGGCGCTGTGGGCCGCAGGGACTTAGTCAGCGAACTGAAAAAAATGCTGGCGAAGCAGGCCGCGGTGGAAGCGAAAAAGGAAGCAGCCGCGAAGGGTGCTTCTGCGAAGGGCACTTCCGAAAAAGGCGCTTCGGCAAAGGGCGCGGCAGCTGCGAAAAAAGGCGCGCAGGAGCCCTACCTTGCTCTTATTCACAGATTGGATCAGCCTGTTGAGGGACTGCTTGTTTTTGGTAAAAATAAAAAGGCTGCGGCGTCACTGACCGCGGCTCTTGGAGACGATACACTTAAGAAAAGCTACCTGGCTGTGCTGTGGGGCGATTGTGAACAGGAAAGCGGCGAGCTTGTGGACCTTTTGTACAAGGATGCCGACAACTGTGCACAGATCGTACAAGACCCTGCGGAGAACCCCGAGGCGAAAGTTGCAAGGCTGAGCTACGAGGTGATGGCAAGGAAGTGTGTGAACCTGCAAGGTACAGGCATGATGCCCGGCACGGGAAGAATGATGCCTGCAGTGGCGCAGGAGAGCGATGAGAATGTGTCCTGCGAGGGACGGATGGGTGAGGTGTCTGCCGAGGTGCAGGAGAGCGATGAGAATGTGCCCTGCGAGGGACGGATGGCGGAGGCGCCTGCGGACGAGGCATGTATAACCCTTGTACGTGTAACTCTCGATACAGGACGTTTTCATCAGATCAGGGCGCAGATGGCCCACATGGGACATCCCCTGCTTGGAGACAATAAATACGGCACGGAGGAGTCGCTGGCGGCATCCTCGAAGCTTGGGGTGAGCAATCCCGCACTTTGTGCCAATACCATTACAGTGAAGCATCCGACAAACGGACGGCAGCTTAATTTTGAGATCATTCCCGAGAACCCTGCGTTCCGGTTGTTTATCGGGTAAGCAGACGGGACAGCGGAAGCAACCAGACTGTAAGGAGCCCGCAGCTGAGAAGGATCTGCAGCCGGAGGGAAGCTTCGGTCAGGGTATCTGACATTACCGGAAGGAGTACACATGAGTGAGCCGGGCAGGCGTGAACAGAATATGGTCGACCGCGTGCTGCAGGTGCTCATCGATCTGTATCTGACGGCGCTGATCGTGGGTATGCCGCTGTACTACAGCGATGGCTATCGACACATCGGAAGCGATAAGTCAGAGTTCTTGCGCGTGTGCAATCTGGCCGCGCTGTGCACCATCGTGCCGGTGCTCTTGCTCTGCGCAGTTGTGCGTGAGGCACGAAACGCCCATGCGAGCCGCAATGTCTCAATAAGCGATTCTGCACGTGTCAATCATTCGACCGATGCAAGCGAACCAAACGTCGGTAAGAATCGTCTCGCGAGGACATTGAGTTCCCTCACGATCACCGATATCTTTGCACTTATTTACGCGGCAGCAGTGGTTTTGTCCTATGCTTTTTCAAACTACCGCGAGGAGGCGTTTCTGGGTGCAAGCGGCTGGTATATGGGCCTGTTTACGCAGCTTTCTCTTGTCGCGATCTTTTTCCTGACATCGAGAGCATGGCGCATTGAAAAGTGGATTCCGGCGCTGTTTCTGCCGGTGTCAGGGGTGGTGGCCCTGCTTGGAGTGCTTAATCGTTTCGGCGTGAACCCTTTAAAAATGGAGCCTGTGAGGGCAGAGTTTATCTCCACCATCGGCAACATCAACTGGTTCTGCGGATATCTGGTGCCGGTGTTTTTCATGGTTGCGGCATATTATCTGTTCGGCGGCAGCAGCACATCCCCTGTCCGAAATAAGTGGGCAGAAAGGGGGCGCAGAATATCTTCTGTCCGAAATAAGTGGGCGGAAAGGGAGCGCAGCACATCCCCTGTCCGAAATAAGTGGGTGGAAAGGGGGCGCAATGCATTCCCGGCCGGTATTATCATATATTTGTTTATTGCATCAGCCTCCCTGTTGACCCAGGGAAGCGCCAGTGGATTGTTCGCGCTGGCAGTGATGCTTATCGTATTTTTTGCCGTAAGCTGCGGCGAGGCAGCAGGCATGAAGCGCCTGACGGTGCTTGTATTTACGATCTTCGGGGCGGGAACACTTGTCGCTTTACTGCGCAGAGTTTTCCCCGGAAGCTTTACCTACGAAGACACGATCACGGACTTTTTGACCAAAGGACCGTTCTCAATAATTATGACACTCGCGTCAATATTGGCGCTCTGTTTTCTCTGGGAGTTTGAGAGCAGACGTAAGTTTCCCCGAGAGGCAATGCTTTCCCTGCGCAGGATCGTGCTTATTACGGCGGGCGCGGGAAGTGCGGTTTTTGTATTTTTACTGATCGTTCATACGACGCGGCCGGAAGTCTTACCCTTCTTGGACCGTTACGCCGTGTTTACTTTTTCACCTGAGTGGGGCAGCCACAGGGGCATCACCTGGAGCGCAGGTGTTGGGTGTTTCCTTGAGCAGAGTCCGCTTCACAAGCTCTTTGGCGCGGGTCCGGACTGTATGGCAGCCTACCTGTACAATGACGCTTCTGAGGGCCTTCTGGGCGCTGTGAAGGCCGTCTATTCCGGCCGTCTGGTGAATGCCCACAACGAGTGGATCACGCTGCTTGCGACCGAAGGTATCGCGGGTGCGGCAGCCTATATCGGCATGATCGTCACAGGGATCTTACGCCTTGTGCGCGCAGGGAAGGAAAGCCCCGCGGCAGCAGCCTGCGGCATGGGACTTCTGGCGTACACGATCAACAATATGTTCAGTTTTCAGACTGCGATCAACACGACCGCAGCGTTTCTGCTGCTTGGCATGGGGGAGGCGTTCCTGCGTGCCGCAAATAACCGAAAAGTGGAGGACTAAAAATGAATTTCAGCAACAAGCGCATCAAGACCACAAGAGTCGCGCCCGAGAGAATCAACGGCAAAGACTATATTTTCCCGGCTTTTTCCAACGGAATGACCTTTGAGGGCAAAAAGAACGGCCGCCTGCCCGCCATGGGCTGGAACAGCTGGAATGCCTTCGGCAGCGGCAATACCGAGGCGCTGACCAAAGCGATGGCAGACAAGATCGTGGAGCTTGGTCTGGACAAGCTGGGCTACAGTTACGTGGTGCTGGATGACGGCTGCTACTTCCCCGAGCGTGTGGACGGACGTCTCACCAACGAGAGCGTGAAGTTCCCCTCCGGCTTCCGTGCCCTGGCTGATTACATCCACGACAAAGGCCTGAAGTTCGGTATGTACAACGATGTGGGCACCAATCTCTGCGCGGGCAGCGCAGTGGGCACCTGCGGCTATGAGGACGTGGACGCGCTCTCTTACGCTGACTGGGACATCGACTATCTGAAGGTGGACAACTGCTATTATCTGTGGGACAATGCTTCTTTTTCCAATCCTGAGAACGCGCGCTACACCTACGCGCCCAGAATCAAGTCCATAGAGATCGTGGGCGACAGATATCACCGCACCCTGAATGCGGTGGACGGCAAGCTGGTGGGCCGCGGAGGCGCCATTGACGCAGACGGTGCGGCTTACAATATCGGCACCATCGACGGCCACAACGTGGGTCCTTCTCCCGTGGGAGATATCTATTCCGAGCTTGTTTTTGAGATCCCGATCGTGGCCTCGGGATATTATGACATTTATGTCACATATGCGTCCGGCAGAGAGGCGGGCATCGGTCAGTGGCTGCAGGTGGCAGTGGGCGAGCTGACCTCCGAGAGCGAATTTTACGACGAGCTGCTTCCCGAGACCCCGGACAAAAATACTTTTGTAAAGAGCGAGGCGATCTCCGTTACCCTGTTTAAGGGCACCAACAAGATCCGCCTGATGAACCATAGAAGACAGGAAAATACCCTGAACGCTTACGCAGCTATGTTTTACGCGCTGCAGGCGGCCAAGCCCGATAACGACATCATTTTAAGCCTGTGCGAGTGGGGCAAGACTCAGCCTCAGTCCTGGGGCTACAAGGTGGGCAATTCCTGGAGAATCTTAAATGACATCACTTACACCCTGGGCACCGACGGCACCAACGGTACCGGTTCCTGGAATCATCCCGGCACCCAGAGCATCGCGTCCCAGTACAACAAGGCGGTTGTGATGGACGAGTTTGCGGGCTTAAACCGCGGCTGGAACGACCCCGATATGATGGTCATCGGCATGGACGAGCTCACCGAGACCATGTACCGCACTCACATGGTAATGTGGTGTATGATGAATT
>JAZULD010000154.1:0-16605 GCA_045643625.1 Acetatifactor sp.
TGAAGTACAAGAAGTGGGCCGAGGTCACCGGCGGCACGATCCTGATCCTCATGGGATGCAAGATCCTCATCGAGCATCTCTTCTTCTAAGGAAGTCGGTTTTACCCCGCAACATGGACAAAACAAGCACTTCGAAGCTTGCGTCTATGCAATACAAAAATGCAAAACAAAACCCCGATTCCATGCGGAACCGGGGTTCTTTTTATCCATTTTCAGCGCTCTTCTCCTGCGCTCTTATTATTCTCTTCTGAGACTTATCTTCTGCGCTTCTCTTTATACACTCTTCTCCATGCGCTCGAAGTTCAGAGTCGCGATCACGAAGAACACACCCACAACCAAAAATACCAGAAGATCCATGATGAAGTAACCCAGCATCTGCTGCTTTAACAGAAGTGTGCAGATCAGCGCGCCTGCTGCCGCAACGCCCATGATAAAGCACTGCAGGAACATGAGCACGAAGCTCTTGCCGGTGCTGCCCAGGGTACTTCCGACGATGATCTCGGACACTGCCATACCGTAGAGCTTGCCTGCGCAGAACAGCACGTACAGCAGGATATTCAGCACGAGCACCACGGGAGGACACTTCATAACGATGCCCATGGGCAGTAACAGAAGTGTTCCGTTGATCAGCGCCTGAATGTTCTGAACCAGAGTCGCATACCAGAGCTTTCTCGCGTTGGTGTCGGGGATCAGATAGGTGTAAGGCATGGTAAGCTCCTTGCCCCACTTGCCGTTGATGCTGATGAAGATAAAGGTGAAATACATGGAGATGGCCGGCATGATCATTCCTGCCAGTGTCTCTACAGTCACATGCTCCTTGTAGCCCACAAATCCCAGGATCACACCGATCACCAGATTGATCAGGGTGTACATGTCAAACAGGAAATACTTGCGCTTCTTGTACTCCAGCATCTGGCGGTAGTAGATCGCGCGTGCACCGTGTCCCCTGTAGGTGACGCTGGCAGCCTTTAAGTTGACCTTCTTTTTGCCGATGGAGTCCACCTGCTGGCCCTGTTTTCTCTTGTTCACAGCCTCCTCGTAGTCGTCCGCAAACTTCACAGCATCCTCATAGTACTCACCGGTACACTTGCAGTGGATCGAGGTATAGAGCATAAACAGGAAAAATACTGCGTAGAGTCCCGCACCTACAAGACAGCTTGTCATGGGACCCACGAAGATCAGCTGCATCAGTGCAATATACCAGCCGATCACGGGGATCATTCTCACCGCCGGGGATGTCAGCGCACTGATCACCATCTCAAGATTCAGTCCGTATACGAAATAATAATATACAAAAACAGCCGCTGTCAGGGCAAATACGCCGTAGGTCACATAGCGGATGACCTTTCTGCCGGTCTCGGAGATGTCCTCGCTGCCGTAGAGCACAACAGTGAAAAATCCCTCCAGCACGTTCTGCACGCACACAGCCACCAGGAAATACACCGCCATCTTCCACAGAGGAACATGGAATGCAACCACACCGAAGACGCAGATGACCAGCTGGATCATCGCCGCACCGAACAGTCCTCTCAAGAAGGGGTACAGAAGCACGGTCTTGGGTGAAACAGGCGCTGTGAAGAGGAAATGCACGTCGCTTGCGCGGTAGAGCACGCCCTTACGCTTCACATAGGACAGAATATTGGCCGGAACTACCATCAGCACCATCACTGCAGCAAGAGCAGCCAGGCCTCTGGGGGAGTCCATACTGAAATCCTGCAGCATCACGCGGAAGCTCAGCGGCACACCTGTGCAGTAAAAAGCAACAAACGCTATAAAGAAGTAAGTGATCGGTTTTTTCAATGCCTTGCGTACAGCATTGATCGTCGACCTCTTATAAAGGTAAAAAATCGTTTTCATATGCTGACTGCTCTCCTAATTGTCTTTGCCGGTAACATCGAAGAACAGTTTCTCAAGATCCTCGTCCTTCACGGTCGCCTTGGGATAGATACCGATGATGTGTCCGTGATTCATAACAAAGGTCACGTCCCACAGTTCCTTCACCATCTCCAGCATATGTGTGGAGATCAGCACGGTACAGCCCGCATCACGAAGCTCACCGATCACGACCTTCAGTTCCTTGATGGCTGCGGGGTCGAGACCTACCATGGGCTCGTCAAGAAGCACTACCTTGGGCTCAATGATCAACGCGCAGACAATGCTCACCTTCTGCATCATGCCCTTGGAGAGCTCGTTGCCAAGCTTGTCGGCCTTGTCGTCCAGTTCAAAACGAGCAAGGAGCTTATTCATCTTCTCCTCATCTACAGGCAGACCGTAGGCCTTCTGCATGAAGATCATATGCTCTCTGACAGTCAGATTATCATACATTGCGGGAAGCTCGGGTACATAGGCAAAGATCTTTCTTGCGCCGACGCTTCTGGAGTCCATGCCGTCGATCTTTACGGAACCGCTGTAGCGCAGAAGTCCTGCGATGGACTTGATGATGGTGGACTTGCCGGCACCGTTGGGACCCAGCAGAATGCCTACCTGTCCGTCGGGCACTGCGAAGCTGACATTGTCAGCCGCCAAAGTCTTGCCGTATTTTTTGGAAACACCGATTACCTCTAACATAATTGCTCTCCTTTTTGTTGTTCTCGAAGCCCGACGCTTCGAAAGAACGGTCACTCAGATATATCCGCGGCATTTGGGAAACTCTCCGCGTTACACCGCCGGTATGACCGAGATGCCCGTCAAAACGCACACCGTGTAAATGATAAGCAGGTGCACGGGATAAAATACATAAAAGAAATGCTTGGGGCAGCTGCCCTTCTTGCCGTTGTATAACACAAGCAGCGGAAACGCCAGCACTGCGTAGATCTCCCACAGAAATGTGACCGCGCCTGCCAGCAGCTGCAGTTCCCTGTAACTGTAGAACAGGTACAGCACAACGATGGACACGATGCCGTGTTTGCCGTAATCAAAGCCCCACTTCTCCGCAAGGAAATACGCCCCCACGAAGATAATGGCCTTCAGACCCCATTCTGCGATCAGGTTCGGGACCTTCCTGCACGCTTCCATCGCCCAGATGGCCGCAAAACCAAGGGCAAGTTCAAACAATGTATTCTGATAAGTCATGCTGAAGCCTGACTGCATCGCCAGATCGAAGGGATACTCGGCGATCAGTGCAAAAAGCAGTAGTCTTGCCAGATATTTCCCCCTGCTTCGGGTCTTGAAGAAGCCCTCCACCAGAAAAAAACAAAAGATGGGGAATGCCACTCTGCCGATGTTTCTCGTCACGCGATACAGCGTGATAAGATTCATGCCGCCCAGACTTCTCTGTCCCAGATATATCATTCTGAGCAGGACAGAAGCCCCGACGTGATCGATAAACATGGTCACGACCGCCACTATTTTTAAGAAGCCTGCGCTTACTCCGACTCGTTCCATTCCAAATTCCTTCAAATACAGATCAATCGTAAAAAACCTTCTCTAAGGTCAGACCCTTGGCCGGCACAAGCATGCCTGCCTTGCTGCGGTCGCCCTCTGTGAGAAGTTCGGTGATGCTCTCGGGACTTCTCTGCCCCATGCCTGCTTCCAGCAGCGTTCCTGTCAGAATGCGCACCATGTGGTGCAGGAAACCGTTGCCCTCAAAGGTGAAGGTGAGAAGATCTCCCTGTCTCTCAATGCGGATCTCATCGATCCTGCGCACTGTAGACTTTTTGCTCTTTTTAAGAGAGGTAAATGCCTTGAAATCATGCTCGCCGAGAAGCCTCTGCGCTGCCGCCCTCATGGCATCCTCATCAAGCGCCTCAGGCACCTCCAGCGCGTATCTTCTGTAGAAAACATCGGGGATCGCAGAGTTGATCACGCGGTAGCAGTATCTTTTGCCGACGGCGTTCAGTCTGCTGTGAAAACGCTCTGCGGCCTCACGTACACTTCTCACCGCGATGTCCTGAGGCAGGTATTCATTCATATACGCAAGCATCTCCTCGGTGCTCATCTCGCAGCACGTGTGGAAGTTGGCGGTCTGCTCCTTCGCATGAACGCCTGCATCGGTTCTGCCGCTGCCGATGATCTCGATGGGCTCACCGCACATTTTTGTGAGCAGAGTTTCAAGCTTGCCCTGTATGGTATTGTCTGTTGAGATCTGCCGCTGCCAGCCCTGGTAGCGGGTTCCCTCATACTGCAGCACCAGCCTGATATTACGCATGAGTCTCCTCCTTCATTTCGGGAGCGGGACTTACATCGCTCTGCACATCTGTCAGATCCTGTGCCGTATCATGCCGGATAACCTCCAGGTCCTCTTTCTTCAGTCTGCGGAAGCTGTTGATGCCGGACACCAGGATCATAATGCTGTTCTTGGTGGTGTCAAACACGCCTTCATCGTACATGGTGTAGACGATCAGGCCCAACGGTACCGCCAGGATCATACCGATCACGCCGCTCACCTTGTAGCCGATGAACAGTAAAAATAATGTGGGGATAGGGGGAACGCCCACGGAATCACCCACGATCTTGGGCTGGATCACCTGACGCAGCAGCTGTCCCACACCCCAGATCACAAGAAGGCCGATGGCCATTTTATAGTCGCCGTTTAAGAATTTGATGATCGCCCAGGGCACCATCACGGTACCGGTTCCGAAGAAGGGCAGAAAATCCAGGAATGCGATCACGATCGCGATCAGGAATGCATACTGTACGCGCAGGATCCACAGACCGGCTACCAGCATCACATACATCCAGATCTCAATGCGCAGCTGGGCCTTGAAATAGCCGCCGACTGCCTTAAAAAGGCTCTGCTTGATCATGCGGTAGCGCTGCTGCACCACCTTGGGCATATGCTCTCTGAAGAAGCGGTGGATGCCGCTCTTGTCCGCTACAAAGAAGTATGCGGAGAGCAGAGTCATGATCACAGAGATAATGATATTGGGTACCTGCTTGGCGATATTGCCCACTGCCGCAATGGTAGGGGTACTCAGTCGTCCGAACAGATCGCCCGCATATTCACCGATCATGCCGGAGAAATTCTGAATGTTGTGCTGCACATCCGCAGGCAGTTTGTCCAAAAGGCCGCCCCACTTGTTCATAATGGAGGACAGGTCTCCCACCAGAGCCGCCCACATATCGGGCAGGGACTCTACCAGACCGACCACTTCTTCCACCAGGAAGGTGCCTGCCCAGTAAAGGATCAGAATAACGACAGCGATGGCCAGAATGATGACAAACACACTGCCGGCCTTTCGCTTGATCTTTAATTTTTCCTCAAAAAAGCGCACCGCAGGACCGGCCAGGAACGCAATGATCCAGCCGACAACAAAGGGCATAAAAAATACCAGTATTTTGGGCACCAGAAAGATCACAAGCAGCAGCACGATCACTGCCAGTGCCAGATTTACCAAGGCCTTACAATATTTGACCAAATGCGTCACCTCCGTTTTGTACGCTTTCCTGAAATACTACTCCTCTTCGCCCGCAGCTTCTGCGATCACACGGTCAAGGATCTCATAGATCTCATCCCTGCCCTGCTTGGTCTCTGCGGAGAAGGGGATCACTACGGTACCCTTCTTGACCTTCAGGCCGTCGCGCACGATCTTTAACTGCTTCTGCACCTGACTTCGGTTGATCTTGTCAAGCTTGGTGCAGATCACGATAGGGTCGTAACCGTTGTCGCAGATCCAGCTGTACATCTGACGGTCGTTGGCCGAGGGCTCATGACGGATATCAATGAGCAGGAAAACAAGGCGCAGCTGTCTTGAAGTATGCAGATACTTCTCGATCATCTTGCCCCACTGCTCCTTCACGGACTCGCTGACACGGGCATAGCCGTAACCGGGCAGGTCCACAAAGTAGATCGCATCATTCACATTGTAGTAGTTGATGGTCTGGGTCTTACCCGGCTGGGCGCTGGTTCGCGCCAGCGCCTTGCGGTTCATCAGAGCATTGATCAGGGATGATTTGCCCACATTACTCTTGCCTGCGAAGGCTACCTCGGGAAATGCATTGTCCGGCAGTTTGCTGGTGATGCCGCACACGGTCTCCAGACCTACTTTTTTGATAATCATAATTATACCTCTTACGGTCTTCGGGATTCAATAATATCGAATATTTCAAAAAACGCCGCCTGTGGCAGGCGGCGTCCTATGATGCCCTGTTCGTTTACTTGCGGATAATTACAGGCTCATCGCTTCCCTCTACCGCTGCCTTGGTAACAACACAGCCAACGATGGAATCGTCGGAGGGGATCTCATACATCGCGTTCATCATAACGCTCTCTAAGATGGAGCGAAGTCCTCTCGCACCGGTCTTGCGCTCAAAGGCACGATCGGCAATGGCCTCCACCGCATCATTTTCAAAGCGAAGCTCTACGCCGTCCATCTCAAACAGCTTCTGGTACTGCTTGACAAGAGCATTCTTGGGCTCGCGTAAGATGCGGACCAGCGCCTCTCTGTCCAGGCCCTTTAAGGAGACATTGATGGGCACACGGCCAACAAACTCGGGAATCAGACCAAACTTCACAAGATCCTGGGGAATCAGCTCCTGGAACAGCTCGCTGATCTCCTTCACGGTCTTCTTGCCGGGCTCGGTGTTGAAACCGATGGACTTGCGGTCCAGTCTTGCCTCAACGATCTTCTCCAGACCATCGAATGCACCGCCGCAGATAAAGAGAATATTGGTGGTGTCGATCTGGATCAGCTCCTGATGAGGATGCTTTCTTCCGCCCTGAGGGGGAACACTTGCGGTGGTACCCTCAATGATCTTGAGGAGTGCCTGCTGTACGCCTTCACCGGAAACGTCTCTTGTGATGGACACGTTCTCACCCTTCTTGGTGATCTTATCGATCTCATCGATGTAGACGATACCGTACTGGGCACGCTCCACATCGTAGTCAGCTGCCTGGATGAGCTTGAGCAGGATGTTCTCAACATCCTCGCCCACATAGCCCGCCTCTGTCAGTGTGGTTGCATCTGCGATGGCAAAGGGCACGTTGATGATCTTCGCCAAAGTCTGTGCCAGATAGGTCTTGCCGGAACCGGTGGGACCTACCATGATGATATTGCTCTTCTGAAGTTCTACTTCACCGATGTTTCTGGGAGCTCTGACTCTCTTGTAGTGATTGTACACCGCTACGGAGAGGACCTTCTTGGCCTCCTCCTGACCGATGACATAATCGTCTAAGAAGCTCTTGATCTCCTGGGGCTTCAGAAGCTTGATGTCCAGGGGATCGGACACTTCGGTATCGATGTCCTCCAGCTCCTCCTCCAGAATATCCGCACAAATGTCGATACACTCGTCACAGATATATACTCCGGAAGGACCCGCGATCAGCTTGCGGACCTGACTCTGGGTCTTGCCGCAGAAGGAACATCTGATTTCATTATCGGGATTCTTACCTGCCATTTACTCTAACTTCTCCTCTTAAACCACTGCATCGTGAGAGATGATGACCTTATCGATCAGACCGTACTCACATGCCTCTGCAGCAGTCTTCCAGTTGTCACGCTCGGTATCATTGCAGATAGTCTCGTAATCCTTGCCGGTATTCTCAGCCAGCATACGGTTCAACTTCTCTTTGGTTCTTAAAATATGTCTTGCAGCGATCTCGATCTCGGTAGCCTGGCCCTGGGTTCCGCCGAGGGGCTGGTGGATCATGATCTCAGCGTTGGGCAGTGCAAAACGCTTGCCCTTGGCGCCGCCTGCAAGAAGGAATGCGCCCATGCTTGCTGCCATACCGATACATACGGTGGAAACATCACATTTTACATACTGCATGGTATCGTAGATCGCCATACCTGCGGTAACGCTGCCGCCGGGGCTGTTGATGTACATGTGGATATCCTTCTCGGGATCCTCTGACTCTAAGAAAAGCAGTTGAGCCACAACAAGGCTTGCAGTCACCTCGTTCACTTCCTCACCTAAGAAAATGATTCTATCTTTTAACAGTCTGGAATAAATGTCGTATGATCTCTCACCCTTGCTGGTCTGTTCAATGACGTAAGGTACTAAACTCATTCTTTTATCCTCCATTCTTTTTTTATTAGGATAGCTTAAAAATAACCCTTTTTCAATGGAAAACACTTTTATTTAATAAATAATTAATAACAGACAAAGGTTGGTCTCCTGAGGGAACCAACCTTTGATCATAGCAATTTATTGTCGGGAAAATTATGCCTCTACAGCGTTCTCAACTACGAAAGCAACAGCCTTCTTTACTGCGATATCATCGCGAACCTGCTTCGCGCCGCCTTCGCCGAGCAGCTGCTTAACCTGCTCTGCATCGATCTGGTAAGCTTCGCCCATGGTCTTAACCTCTGCCTCGAAGTCCTCATCGGTAACTTCGATGTTCTCAGCTGCAGCTACTGCCTCGAGAACAAGTCTTGCCTTGATGCTGTCGAGTGCCTGGGGCTTCATCTGCTCCTTCATGGTATCAACAGTCTGACCGGTGTACTGCATGTACATATCCATGCTCATACCCTGTGCCTGGATTCTCTGTGCGAAGTCGTTGATCATGTCTTCTACACGAGCCTCAACCATTGCATCGGGGATCTCCATCTTAGCTTCCTCAACGATAGCGTCGATAACAGCTGCTTCCTTGGCATCCTTAGCCTGGGATTCCTTCTTAGCTGCAAGAGTCTTCTTAACATCCTCTCTGTACTCAGCTACGGTATCGAACTCGGAAACCTCGCTTGCGAACTCGTCATCAAGCTCGGGAAGCTCCTTCTCCTTGATCTCCTTAACAAGGCACTTGAATACTGCGGGCTTGCCTGCAAGCTCTTCTGCCTGATAATCCTCGGGGAAAGTAACATTTACGTCGATCTCCTGGTTAAGTTCAGCGCCGATCAGGCCTTCCTCAAAACCGGGAATGAAAGTACCGGAACCGATGGTCAGAGGATAATCCTCGCCCTTGCCGCCTTCGAATGCTACGCCGTCAACGAAGCCTTCGAAATCGATGAGGGTGATGTCACCGTTCTGAACGGGTCTGTCTTCTACGGTAATATTTCTTGCGTTGCGCTCTCTCTCAGCTTCGATCTCAGCATCAACTTCAGCGTCGGTAACCTCGATGGGAGCCTTCTCAACCTTAACGCCCTTGTACTCGCCAAGAACAACTTCGGGCTTCAGAGCTACGGTTGCGGTGAAGATGAAAGGCTTGCCTGCCTCGATCTGGGTAACCTCGATCTCGGGTCTGGAAACGATCTCAACGCCGCACTCATTGTATGCCTTCTCGTAATTGTCGGGAATTGCAATGTTGGCAGCATCCTCAAGGAAGATCTCCTTGCCATACATCTTCTCGATCATTGCGCGGGGTGCCTTACCCTTACGGAATCCGGGAAGGTTAATGGAACCCTTATTCTTCTGATATGCCTTCTCAATAGCAGCCTCGAACTCCTCTGCGGGAACCTCGATGATCAGCTTCGCCATACCATGCTCTAACTTCTCAACCTGTACACTCATGTTGAATCCTCCTTATATAAACGAACATATTTACATATATGTTATCTGCCCTCTTCTCACAAAAACGGGGCAAAACCATAATCACCACGACATTATAGCATACGCCCCTCCGGAAAAGCAAATCTTTTCCGCAAAAAGTGGCTATTTTGCTTGATTTTTCCTGAAAAAAGGCGTTTTGTGGATGCATTTTCTTCCCGTTCACGCCAAAAAGAAAAAAGCGCCTGCGACAAATGTCGCAGACGCTCCGTAATCTTTAATTAATCACCGAATACTGCAGAGTAGTCAGCCTGGAACTTAGCGATGCCGGCATCGGTAAGAGGATGCTTGGTCATCTGCTCGATAACGCTGTAAGGAACGGTAGCGATATGAGCGCCTGCAAGTGCACAAGCGGTAACATGGGTGGGGTTACGAACGCTTGCTGCGATGATCTTGGTCTCAAGATCGGTCTGACCGAAGATCTGAGCGATCTCACGGATCAGTTCAACACCGTTCTGGCTGATGTCGTCCAGTCTTCCGAGGAAAGGAGAAACGTAGGTTGCGCCTGCGCGTGCTGCCAGGAGAGCCTGGTTAGCGGAAAAGATCAGGGTTACATTGGTCTTGATGCCCTCGCTGCTGAGTGAGCGGCAAGCCTTAAGACCTTCTGCGGTCATAGGGATCTTAACAACCATGTTGGGATGAATAGCTGCGATCGCGCGGCCTTCTTCAACCATCTTAGCTGCCTCGGTGGTAGTAGCCTTAACCTCACCACTGATGGGGCCGTCAACGATGGATGCGATCTCTGCGATAACTTCTTCAAAAACTCTTCCCTCTTTTGCAATCAGGGAGGGATTGGTGGTAACGCCACAGATAACGCCCATGTCGTTAGCCTTCTTAATATCCTCTACTTTAGCGGTATCAATAAAAAAACGCATAAAAGTTCTCCTTCCGTTTTGGATTGTAGAATGTACTAATATTATAAACAATTCCACCAAAAACGGCAAGTCGTTTTGATGATTTTTGTAAGTTTTTTCCAAATTTCAGGTGGGTTAAAATCCCGGTTAGAAAGGATTGGTCTTGCTGATATGTGCGTAGATTCGGCTGTGATCCTTCGCGTTGATCCTGCCGTCTCCGGTCACATCGCCGCATGCTTCGGCGTAACCTGTAAGGATGTTGGTCTTGCTGACATGCGCGTAGATTCGGCTGTGATCCTTCGCGTTGATCCTGCCGTCTCCGGTCACATCGCCCATGAGCCAGATCTCAACATTCAGGGTCACATCGGTGGTGCCAACGGTCACATCGTAGCTTCTGGTGACATGTCCTGCCTTGGATACCTCGATGGTATAGCTGCCGGGAGCAACATTCTCGAAACGGTAAATACCCGTCTCGAGCGCGGTCTGTGCGGTCTGCACGCCTGCTCCGCTCTCAGCATTCTTCAGACGGATCACGATATCCTGACCGCCGTCTCTGTAGGTGTAGCTTGTAAAGGTACCGCTTACGGAAGCTGCAGGTGCGGGAGTTGCGGTAGGAGCTGCAGTGGGTACTGCTGTAGGCGCGGGAGTCGCTGTAGGTGCCGCGGTGGGCGCTGCTGTAGGCGCAGGGGTCGCGGTGGGTGCTGCTGTAGGCGCTGCACCGGGTACATATGCAGTCAGTGCGGTAGGGAACTCAGTGTGGAAAGCCGCGGTCTCGTACAGAGGCTTTCTGATATGCTGAGAATACAGCACGGTGCTGGTATCAAAGTCATTGCTTCCCTTTAAGAAAAACTCACGCCTGGTGGGGTATACTTTTCTTACGGAAGAATCCCAGGTAGAATCCACATTGTAGTAGATGCCGCCCAGCTTGACGATATTCCATGCGTGGTTGCCGGTTGCGGTGGAATTGACACCGGTTCCCGCGATAACGCGGCACTCAATGCCCTCTTCCATCAGCAGTCTGTACAGCAGAGTGGTATATCCCTGACAAACGCTGCTGTGTCCGATGGCTGCGTCGTATGCGGAGTACTTGGAAAGGGTATTGTCGTAACTGATGGAATCGCAGACATAATCATAGATCGCGCAGATCTTCTGATAGTCGGTCTTGCCGGTCAGATTTAAAGAGCTGCGGATGCGGGCGATCTCAGCGGTCACCTCTGCCTCCTGCTCTGCGGTAGTCATGTAATCAACATAGAAATTCATAGTGAGCAGATGATAGCTGCTGGTATTGTCAACGCTTCCCTCAACGCTCGCGCCTTCGATATTGAACTGGAGATAATCGCCTGCCTGAGGATCGTCGCAATATGCCCATGAATTCTCAAGGATAGCGTTTGCCAGTGATTCAAAGGTACTCTGAAGATTGTCCACGGGGCGGCGCACTGCGATTCTTGCGGTAACCACGGGAGCGCGCTCGATCATCTGTCTTGTAACGGATTCCGCTGCCTCCTCAACAGTGTCTGCATATCCGGGATATGCTGCAAGGAGCTTGGGAAGCTTGATCTCAAAACCTGTGAGGTCGAAGCTTTCAGCCTCAGCGTCAAAAGCAGGGTTCTCGATCTCAACAGTCTTTAACTTGATGTGGCCTGCTGCCTCTGCATGTACAGGCACACTCATAAAGGTTGCTGCAGTCAAACATGCTGCCATCACAAATGCGATCAGTCTGTTTTTATATCTCATAGAATACCTCCGTTTCGAAAAAACATTCTTACAATTCAATTCTATAATAATCCCCGTTTTTTCAAAAGAACCACATGTCCCACTTTAAATACAAATTATCCCAAAGCGCGCATAAAACCCGCATTCTCGGCCTGAGGATGCGGGTTTACGGACAAATTCCCCTATAATACAAAAACCCCACAGCCTTTCGGCCGTGGGGTCGCTTTGTCAATTATTATGATTTCTTTCTCTTGGAAACAACGTCGAAGATAACTGCTGCCAGAAGAACGAGACCCTTAACGACTCTCTGATAGTTGGCATCTACGCCCATGATACTCATACCGATGTTGATGATACCCATCAGTACAGCACCGATGATAACGCCGGGAACGGTTCCCACGCCACCGTATGCGGAAGCACCGCCGATGAAACATGCACCGATCGCATCCATCTCGTAGTTCTGACCGTAAGTAGGCTGTGCGGAGGTCAGACGAGCGATGGTCAGGATACCTGCGAGTGCTGCAAGGAAGCCCATGTTGGCATATGCGAAGAAGTAGATCTTTTTGGTGTTGATACCGGAGAGCTGAGTTGCGCTCTCGTTGCCGCCGACTGCATACAGATGACGGCCGATGGTGGTCTTGGAAGTGATGTAGGAGTAGATCAGTACTACTGCTGCTACCCAGATCAGCGCGGTAGGAATACCCTTGTACTGGCTGAGCTTAATAGTGAAGAACAGGATAACTGCGCTGATTGCAACCAGCTTAGCGGTCAGCTTTGCAACGGAATCGCTGTCAAGGCCTGCCTTTTTGCGGATGATGTAGCTGCGGATGGAAAAACCAACGAACATAAGCACAGCAATAATACCTACAACAAGGCAGAGATAGTTGAAATTGCTGTTCTCGCCGCCGAGCAGATCGGGAATGTAGCAGTTAGCGCCGCCGCCGAAGAGCTGAACGAACTTCTCGTTGGTAACGGACATTGTCTTACCCTGCAGAACCACGTTGGACAGTCCGCGGAATACCATCATGCCGGACAGTGTGGTGATGAAGGGAGGTACGTGTACATAAGCGATCCAGAATGCCTGCCATGCACCGATCAGGAGATCGATTGCCAGCATTACGATAACTGCAAGCCACATGTTGATTTCACGGTGCATCAGAACCGCGCCGATGGTACCTGCAAAACATACTACGGAACCAACGGAAAGATCGATGTTACCACCGGTCAGGATACATAACAGCATACCTGCTGCCAGTACGAATACGTATGCATTCTGAGAAATAATACTGGTGATGTTCTGAGGCATGAGCAGCTTGCCACCGGTTCTCCAGGTGAAGAAAGCAACTACCAGCACCAGAACGATCAGCATCGTATATTTCTGGGTAAAGTCCATTATTTTCTGTTTCTTAGTCATATTTTTACTCCTTTTCTGCCTGGCCTGTTGAGGCGATGATGCAGCTCATGATCTTCTCCTGATTTGCTTCGCCGCGATTGAATTCGCCGACGAAACGTCCTTCGTTCATTACATAGATTCGGTCGCTCATGCCAAGGACCTCGGGCAGCTCGGATGAGATCATCACAACGGACTTGCCCTCTGCAACCAGCTGATTGATGATGCAGTAGATCTCATACTTCGCACCTACGTCGATACCTCTGGTAGGCTCATCTAAGATCAGAACGTCGGGATCGGTGTACATCCACTTGGCGAGCAGAACCTTCTGCTGATTACCGCCGGAGAGCTTACCGACATTCTGCTCGATGCTGACACATTTGGTGCGCAGCTTCTTGCGGTAGTCCTCGGAGACCTCGATCTCCTTACCGAAATCGATAACGCCCCTGCCGGAGACACCGGCTAAGTTGGCAAGTGTGGTGTTGACACGAATAGGATTGGAAAGGATCAGACCATTGCCCTTTCGGTCCTCTGTTACATACGCAAGGCCTGCGTCGATAGCCTCACGGGGAGAACGGAGATTAACTTCTTTTCCGGAAAGTTTAACGGTACCGGAGATGTCTGTTCCGTAGCTTCTGCCAAAAATACTCATGGCAAGCTCGGTACGGCCGGCACCCATCAGGCCGGAGATTCCGACTACCTCACCCTTCTTAACATGGAAGGATGCATTGTCGACAACTTTCTTACCGGCATAGATCGGATGATATACATTCCAGTTCTCAACCTCAAGCGCCATATCGCCGATCTCGACGTTCTCACGCTTGGGGAAACGGTCCGCGATCTCACGGCCGACCATGCCGCGGATAATGCGATCCTCACTGAAATCATCCACGCCCTTGTGGAGCGTCTCAATGGTCTTACCGTCGCGGACGATGGTGATATCATCTGCAACATAAGATACTTCATTCAGTTTGTGTGAAATAATAATAGCGGTCAGTCCCTCTTCCTTGAACTTGAGGAGCAGATCGAGCAGTGCCTTGGAATCTGTCTCGTTTAAGGATGAGGTAGGCTCGTCAAGTACCAGCAGACGAGCATGCTTTGCAAGAGCCTTGGCGATCTCCGCCATCTGCTGCTTGCCCACACCGATATCCTTGATCAGTGTGTGAGGAGACTCGGTAAGTCCCACGATCTTCAGATATTTTGCTGCCTCAACATAGGTCTCGTCCCAGTTGATGGCAAACTTTTTGCCGCGCTCATTTCCTAAGAACATATTCTCGCCGATGCTCATGTAGGGAACCAGCGCCAGCTCCTGGTGAATAACAACTATGCCTTTTGCTTCACTGTCACGAATGTTGGAGAACTGGCATACCTCACCGTCATAAATAATGTCACCGGTATAAGAACCGTAGGGATAAAGACCGCTGAGCACGTTCATCAGCGTAGATTTGCCGGCGCCGTTCTCACCGACCAGCGCATGAATGCTGCCCGCCTTGACCTGAAAATTCACGTCGTCCAGTGCCTTTACGCCCGGGAACTCCTTGGTGATGTTTTTCATTTCCAATAAAATGTCAGACAAGATATCCCCCTCCTTTTTTTCAATAATAGTTACCAGCAGCCGGGCAGAAAACCTGTCCGACTGCTGGCATGTTGTTTTAGATCATAAATTTTACTTGCTGCAAGTCGATTATTTGATCTGGTCCTCGGTGTAGTAACCGGAGTCGATCAGGATCTCCTTGTAGTTCTCAGCGGTACAAGCAAGGGGCTCGCAAAGGTAGCTGGGGATGATGCCGGTGCCGTTGTCATAAGTCTCGGTATCGTTGATGACGGGCTCGGAACCCTTCATGATTGCGGATACCATGCCTACAACCTTGGAAGCCAGAGTTCTGGTATCCTTGAATACGGACATAGCCTGCTTACCATCGATGAGGTTCTTCATGATTGCGATATCGCAGTCCTGACCGGTGATAACGGGATATACGTCGTTGGTGTACTTAGCTGCAAGTGCGTTCTCAACGCCGCATGCGGTGGAGTCGTTGGAAGCAAGAACTGCGTCTAACTGCTTGCCATCTGCATAGAAGGAGTTAAGAATGTTCTCGAAACGATCCTGAGCGGTAGCGGTATCCCAGTTAGCGGTTGCAACAGTTGCCTTATCGTAGGAACCGTCAGCCTTGAGGGTTGCTTCCTGACCGGAAGGACATACCAGAGTACCTGCATCCACGTAAGGCTGCAGAACGCTCATAGCGCCGTCGAAGAAGAAGTTGATGTTGTTGTCGCCGGGGTCACCGGTGATGTACTCGATGTTGAAAGTCTTGCTGCCTGCATTCTTGAGGTCAAGAGCTTCCTCGATGAACTCACCCTGCTTAACGCCAACGAGCCAGTTATCGAAAGTTGCATAGTAGGTAACAGCGTCAGAGTTCATGATCAGACGGTCATAAGCGATAACGGGAACCTTGCTCTCCTTAGCAAGAGCGAGAACGGTACCGAGAGAGTCGCCGTCAACTGCTGCTACAACCAGTGCCTTACATCCGTTCTTAACCATGTTCTCAACCTGAGAAACCTGGGTCTGAATGTCGTTGGATGCATACTGAAGGTCTACGGAATAACCAGCCTTCTCAAGTTCAGCCTTCATGTTGGCACCATCCTGGTTCCAACGCTGAAGATCCTTGGTAGGCATGGAAACGCCAACAAGATCTCCGCCCTTGGAGGTGCTTGCTGCGCCGCCCTGTGCACATGCTGCAACGGAAAATACCATTAACAGAGCCAGGACTAATGAAAGAACTTTTTTCATAGTGGGATCCTCCTTTTAGATACACTATAACATTGTTGTTTGCGGGCTTATTTTGCCCTCAAAAAAATAGTAAATTTAAACAATCAAAAAGTCAATCTATTTCCTCTTAAAATCAAATTTTCATAATATTGACATGAAACCGGCAATCTTTTTGGTGATTTTTCACAAAAAACGGGTGGCTTTACGTAAACCGTTCTCTCATGCGGATAACAGGGTGCAGATGCCCGGTGGGCATCGTTTTGCGCCGACCGAGTCGAAGACGAGACCTTGAACCTCAGGTTCATGGACGCCATGCGTCTACGAAAACCCCCATGGCATGTTCTCATGCGGATAACAGGGCGCAGATGCCCGGTGGGCATCGTTTTGCGCCGACCGAGTCGAAGACGAGACCTTGAACCTCAGGTTCATGGACGCCATGCGTCTACGAAAACCCCCATG
>JAZULD010000155.1:0-2863 GCA_045643625.1 Acetatifactor sp.
ATAGCGGATGGTTACCATCTTCAGCCAGTCTGCTCTGGTATAGCCCTTTCCGGGGTAAAAATCACTCTTGGTGTTGCCGGCTTCCTTAAACTCGCCGATAGCAAAGCCCTTGGGGCGGCTTAAGTATTCCATGACCTGCAGAGGCGTACTCTCGCGCTCCTCTTCGGTCAGCTTATCGATGGTAGTGTGGCCGTAGACATCTGCCAGGAAACGCAGCAGCTGCACGCCCTCCACGCTGAAGGCATAGCGTCCGTCCTCGTCAATAACCACCTTAAAATCGGTGATCACAGAGTCGCCGTTTTTCTCGATGAGCTTGATCATGTTGCGGATCAGCTGGTTCAGGGTGGCATTTTTCTTACTTGAGTTCTCGATAACATCCTCGATCTTGACGGAGTATGCCAGCTCATTGTAGGCCAGAACGTTGCCGTTTCGGTCATAGATGTTGCCTCTTGTTCCCGCAAGGTCTCTGGTCTTCTCGGTGGCAAGCTCGAACTTCTCGGCGTATTCCTCGCCGGAGACGATCTGCAGCTGGAAGCAGCGATAGATCAGCACACCCGCAAGCGCCGCGAACACCAGATAGAGAATGATGACTCTGCCGGTCAATATATGAATGATTCGATCTCTAAAATCATCAAACAAAGTTAAAACGAGCTCCTTCCGGTCTTGTTCTCGATAAAGTTGTTAACGAGAAGGATCACAGGGTACAAAAACAGGGTTACGACCATGGTGTACAGCACACCGGGCAGAATGATCTTGGTCAGATAATACACAAAATGCAGTCTGCCGCGCAGCAGAAACATGGTCACGTAGCATAACAGCTCATAGGTCAGGTCGCTGGAAGCGATCAGAGCCATGGGCAGCTTGATGTCTTCGGGGTAGAATACGCGGCTGAACTTACCGTTCAAGAAGCCCACATACATCAGGATCAGGGCATAGAAGCCGATCATGGTACCGAAGAACACATCATACATCAGACCGCCGAAAAAGCCTGTCAGAAGGCCTGCCTTCTCTCCTCTCATAAAGCCTACGGAGGAAGTCAGGATGATCAGCAGATTGGGGCCGATGCCCGCAAAGGTCAGATGCCTGAACAGCGTGTTCTGCAGGAGAAAACATATGAATAATAAGATTGGGATCAATATTTTTCGCAAAATAATACTCCTGTTACTCAGCCTGCTGTTTGAGGTCGGTGATGATCAGGACCTCACTTAAATGTTCAAAATCCACCGCAGGGGTCAGAAGACCCGACTTGGTAAGATTGTTGTTGTCTGTGGAAACGGAATTGATATAGCCGATCAGAATACCGGGCAGATACTTGTCGCTGATGTCGGAAGTTACGATCTTGTCGCCCTCTTCCACCTTGCTCTCACTGTCGATCAGCTGTGAAAAACCGATGACGCCTTCCTTCATCTGCTCAAGACTTCCGGAAACGATCAGGTTATCGCCGGTGGCAAGCACCTTGCCGCTGACATTGTTGTTGTCGGAGATCAGCGCAACCACTCTCGCCCAGTTGGCGCCCACACTGGTCACACGGCCCACAAGACCGCCGCCTGCGATGACATTCATATCCTCGCAGATGCCGTCAGAGCTTCCCTTATCGATGACAAAGGAAGAGTACCAGTTGCCGGGATCGCGGCCGATGATGCGGGCACCCACCTTGTTGTACTCGGTGTAGGTCTCGCTCAGTTTCATCAGCTTGCGAAGCTCGGTGAGCTCATATTTGTCCTGCTGAAGCAGGATATTTTCCTCTGTGAGGGCTGCCACCTTCTCCTGGAGCTCGGCGTTCTGTGCAAGAAGGCTTCTGATCTGCTCAAGCTCCGCAGAGCGCGTGGAAAGCCAGCCTCCCGCTCTCTGGATGCCCTTCTCAAAAGGGATCACCATATAGCCGAAGGTGTTGTTCAAAGGCTTATTAAAGATCTCTGTGCCGAAGGTGATCAGCATCATCACCGTACAGATGAATGTTAAAATAAAAAGGAGATATTTACCCGGCAAAGTAAATCTCTCCCCTTTTTTCTTAATGACAGGACTCATTATTTACTCATTCCCTCAATTGCATAGGCGATATTCTTATAATTGTTATCCTTGATGATCTTGGCCAGACCCTGCGCAACGCTTGTGATGGGATTCTCGGCTACGTTCACCTTAAGGCCGGTGCCAAGAGCAATTCTCTCTGCCAGGTGACTTACCACGGAAGCACCGCCTGTTAAATAAATGCCCTGACGATAGATATCAGCCGCAAGCTCCGGAGGAGTACGCTCCAGGATCACCTTAACGTTATCTACGATGGTGTCGAAGTGCTCATCCAGGCTCTCATCCACAAGCTTGGTGGGGATCTCACGTTCCACGGGAAGTCCGGTCACGATATCTCTTCCGTAGACCACTGCGCCCTTGCCTGCCTTCTCAAGCTCAGCCAGGTTGATCTTCACATTTTCTGCAGTCTTGCCGCCGATGATCAGGGAGAATTCTCTGCGGACAGCTGCGCGGATCGCTTCGTCAAAACGAAGTCCGCCGACCTTGATCATCTTGCTTAACACGATACCGCCCAGCGAAAGGATGGAGATCTCGGTGGTCTCATAACCAACGTTGACCATCAGGACACCCTGGGAGTTCTTCACATCGATGTTCATGCCGAGACCGTCTGCAACAGCCTTCTCAACCACCATGATCTTCTTGGCCTTCACGCCCGCATCTCTGATCAGATCGTAGAACGCTCTCTTCTCTACCTCGGTCACGTCGGTGGGAACCGCAATGTAGAACTCAGCGGGCTTGATGGAGCCCTTCTGCAGGTGACTGATAAAATACTTGATCAGTGTCTCCATGTTCTTGATATCCGCGATAACACCGTTGCTTAAGGGGTAGGAAATAT
>JAZULD010000156.1:0-4023 GCA_045643625.1 Acetatifactor sp.
TACTCCAGATTCTGGCACAAGTTCCTCTATGACGAGAAGGTCGTTCCCTGTCCCGAGCCTTATCAGAAGCGTACCAGCCACGGTATGATCTTAGGTTCCAACAGCGAGAAGATGTCCAAGTCCCGCGGCAACGTTGTAAATCCCGACGATATCGTTCGCGATTTCGGTGCAGATACCCTGCGTACCTATGAGATGTTCATCGGTGCCTTCGATCTGAGTGCTGCATGGAGCGAGGATGGCGTTAAGGGCTGCCGCCGTTTCCTTGAGAGAGTATGGAAGCTGCAGGATATTCTGGTAGACGGAGAGGGCTACAGCAAGGATCTTGAGACCAAGATGCATCAGACCATCAAGAAGGTTTCAAGCGACTTCGAGAACCTGAAGTACAACACCGCTATCGCAGCTATGATGTCCCTGATCAACGAGTTCTACAAGAAGAACGAAGTGACTAAGGGCGAGTACAAGACCCTGCTTACCATGCTGAACCCCGTTGCTCCTCACATAACCGAGGAACTCTGGGAGGGCGCAGGCTACGAAGGCAGAGTATATCAGACCTCATGGCCTGAGTACGACGAGGCTAAGACCGTTGACAGCGAGATCGAGATCGCAGTTCAGGTAAACGGCAAGGTTCGTATGACCATCAAGGTTGCCAAGGATATCGCCAAGGACGACGCAATTGCAGCCGCTAAGGAAGCAATGGGAGATAAGCTCCCCGCAAACATCGTCAAGGAGATCTATGTTCCCGGCAGAATCGTAAATATCGTTGCAAAGCCCTGATTAGGGACCGGACACCGATAATCTATTTTAAGTAAAAATAAACGGATCTTTTCTCTGTAAAAAGAGAGGAGATCCGTTTTTTATATTCTTCTTGACATGCTTCGTATAATTGTATACAATAATGCGAGATGACAAAATGTATTTTGCCCGGAAAGGATGAATATATGTACAACGAAGAACAGACTTTTATGAACCGACCGGTCACAATGAATACCAGGAACAACCTGCTCCAGATTGAGGAGCATATGTATATTCTGGATGATGTTGAGAAGCCCAACGTCTTCCGTGAGATGTTCCCTTATTCCGAAGTGCCCAAGATTCCTTTTAACAATAGAACAGTACCTCAGAACATGCCTGCGGACATCTGGATCACCGACACCACCTTCCGTGACGGTCAGCAGTCCAGAGCACCTTATTCCACAGAGCAGATCGTTACGATCTACGATTATTTGCACAAGCTGGGCGGCCCTCAGGGCAAGATCCGTGCATGTGAGTTCTTCCTCTACAGCAAGAAGGACCGCGACGCTGTTTACAAATGTATGGAGAGAGGCTATAAGTTCCCCGAGATCACCAGCTGGATCCGTGCCAGCAAGGAAGACTTCAAGCTGGTTAAGCAGATCGGCATGAAGGAGACCGGTATCCTGGTAAGCTGCTCCGACTATCATATTTTCCTGAAGCTGAAGATGACCAGAAAACAGGCTATGGAGCACTATTTAAGCGTTGTTCGCGAGTGCCTGGAGGAGGGCATCAGCCCCAGATGTCATCTTGAGGATATCACCCGTGCCGATATCTACGGCTATGTTGTACCTTTCTGTCTCGAGCTGATGAAGCTCATGGATGAGTACAAGATCCCGATCAAGGTTCGTGCCTGCGATACCATGGGTTACGGCGTTAACTTTACCGGTGCCGTTATTCCCCGAAGCGTACAGGGTATCATCTACGCACTCCACACTCATGCGGGCGTGCCTCACGAGCTCATCGAGTGGCACGGTCACAATGATTTCTATAAGGCAGTTGCCAACTCCACCACAGCATGGCTGTACGGCTGCTCCGCCATCAATACCTCCCTTTTCGGTATCGGCGAGCGTACCGGCAACACCCCTCTTGAGGCTATGGTATTTGAGTACGCACAGCTGCGCGGTACTCTGGACGGCATGGACACCCATGTTATCACAGAGCTTGCCGAGTACTATGAGAAGGAGATCGGTTATCATATTCCTTCCAGAACACCTTTTGTGGGCAAGAACTTCAACGTTACCCGTGCAGGTATCCATGCAGACGGTCTGCTGAAGAAC
This sequence comes from Acetatifactor sp., assembly GCA_045643625.1. Classification (GTDB taxonomy): domain Bacteria; phylum Bacillota; class Clostridia; order Lachnospirales; family Lachnospiraceae; genus Acetatifactor. The sequence goes on from JAZULD010000156.1 coordinate 2,070, forward strand.
GAGGAGATCTACAATATTTTTGATACCGAGAAATTCCTGAACAGACCCGCTGTCTGTGCAGTTTCCAACACTTCCGGTCTCGCGGGCATCGCACACTGGATCAACACCAACTTCAGGCTGAAAGAGGACAGAATGTTAAATAAGAACTCTCTGCTCGTTCGTGAAGTTAAGAAGTGGGTCGATGCAGAGTATGCTGCAGGCCGTGTGACCGTACTTACCGACGAGGAGCTGGTAACCTGCATCAACCGTGTATGCGCAGAACAGAACATTGATTTTTAATGGAGGTTCACTGTTGTGGCTGAATATAATGTAAAAAGTGAAGTCACTGACAAATACTCACTGAGAGGACGTGTTTTCAACAAGCTCAGAGAGGATATTTTAAGCGGAAAATATGAGGAGCATGAGGAACTGAAGGAGGTTGCCATCGGCGAGGAGCTGGGCGTCAGCCGTACCCCCGTCCGCGAGGCGTTCCGTCAGCTGGAACTCGAGGGACTGATCCAGATCATTCCCAACAAGGGCGCTTATGTTACCGGTATCACCCAGAAGGATGTTAAGGATATTTATATGATCCGCTCCCTGCTGGAGGGACTCTGTGCACGCTGGGCAACAGAGCACATTTCTCCCGAACAGCTGGAGGAGCTTGAGGAGAACGTATATCTTGCCAAATTCCACGCAGGCAAGGGCCACTGGGAGCAGCTGGCCGAGCTCGACAATCGTTTCCACGATATCATGTACGAAGCCTGCGACAGCAAGATGCTGGAGCATCAGCTGAAGGATTTCCACAGATATGTTCTTCGTGTGCGCAAAAAGACCCTTTCCTCAGCGGAGAGAGCCTTAAAGTCCAATGCGGAGCATGAGCAGATCATGGAGGCCATCAAGAACAAGAACGGCGATCTTGCCGAGCAGCTGGCCAACAGGCATATGCTCAACGCATACGAAAATATGGTGAAAAACGGCTTAAATGAGGCCTATCAGAAATAAATAACCAAACGCGAAAGGAATGACACCAATGGATAAGATTAAAATGACCACACCTCTTGTTGAGATGGATGGCGACGAAATGACCAGAATTCTCTGGAAGATGATCAAGGACGAGCTGATCTGCCCTTACATCGACTTAAAGACCGAGTACTATGATTTAGGCCTTGAGTATCGTAACGAGACCAACGATCAGGTTACCGTAGATTCCGCAAATGCAACCTTAAAGTACGGTGTTGCAGTTAAGTGCGCGACCATCACTCCCAATGCGGCAAGAATGACCGAGTACAACTTAAAGGAGATGTGGAAGAGCCCCAACGGTACTATCCGTGCGATCCTCGACGGTACTGTTTTCCGTGCACCCATCCTTGTTGACGGCATCGTTCCTTACGTAAAGAACTGGACCAAGCCTATTACCATCGCCCGTCACGCTTACGGCGATGTTTACAAGAATACCGAGATCAAGGTTCCCGGCGCAGGTAAGGCAGAGCTTGTCTACACCGCAGAGGACGGCACCGAGATCCGCGAGCTGATCCACAACTTCAACGGCGCAGGTATCATCCAGGGTATCCACAACACCGAGAAGTCCATCTCCAGCTTCGCAAGAGCATGCTTCAGCTACGCTGTTGACACCAAGCAGGATCTGTGGTTCTCCACCAAGGACACCATCTCCAAGAAGTACGATCACACCTTCAAGGATATCTTCCAGGAGATCTACGATAACGAGTACAAGGAGAAGTTCGAGGCACTGGGCATCGAGTATTTCTACACCCTGATCGATGACGCTGTAGCACGTGTAATTCGTTCCAACGGCGGCTTTATCTGGGCATGCAAAAACTATGACGGCGATGTTATGAGTGATATGGTAGCTACCGCTTACGGCGATCTGTCCATGATGACCTCCGTACTTGTTTCTCCCAGCGGCGTTTATGAGTATGAAGCAGCACACGGCACCGTTCAGCGTCATTACTACAAG
>JAZULD010000157.1:0-11124 GCA_045643625.1 Acetatifactor sp.
AGTGTCTCTTCTCAAGCAACCTGCGGATCATGCTCTCCTCATCCTGCTCTCCGCCCTCTTCGCTCCAGTCTCTGAAGGCAGCCTCGATCACCTCTGGCGCGATGCCCCTGCCGCGAAGATCCTGCGTCATTCTGGCGGCGCTTCTTGATGATTCATTGTTGGTTATAAAATTCAGCGCATAGCGGCGGTCGTCCGTATACCGGTGCTCCGCCACAAAGGCAAGTGCCTCCTCAACAGCGCTCTCCGGGTAAAAGCCTCTCTCAAGCTTCACCCTGAGCTGGTGCACGGTGTAATCCCCGCCCTGCAGCAGGTTCATGGCGCGCATCTTGGCTCTCTTCGGAAGGACCTCCTCCATAATGCTTCTGTAATTGTCCTCTGTCAGTTCCTCGCCGGCGCGAACCTTATAAAGACGCAATTCGCCTTTGTATAACACAAAGGCGAATTCATTGTCGATATATACCTTGCACCGGTTCTGTGACAGTTCCTTCAACTCGGTCACTATCATATCTTCCGTTGTCTCCAAAGGATTACTCTTCTTCCGCAGCTCCGTTCAGACCGAAGTGTGCACGGATCTTCGCTGCGATCTCCTCACATACCTCGGGGTTGTTCTTCAGATACTGCTTCGCGTTCTCACGTCCCTGGCCGATCTTGTTGCCTTCGTAGGCATACCATGCACCGGACTTGTTCACGATGACGGCGCTGGTTGCGAGATCCAGAACATCGCCAACCATGGAGATGCCTTCACCGAACATGATGTCAAATTCTGCCTCCTTGAAGGGAGGAGCCACCTTATTCTTAACGACCTTAACGCGGGTTCTGTTGCCGATGACCTCGCCGCCCTGCTTCAGAGCTTCGATACGGCGAACATCCAGACGTACGGAAGCGTAGAACTTCAGTGCACGTCCGCCTGTGGTGGTCTCGGGGTTGCCGAACATAACGCCGATCTTCTCACGCAGCTGGTTGATGAATACTACGGTACAGTTGGACTTGCTGATCACCGCGGTCAGTTTACGCAGCGCCTGAGACATCAGACGTGCCTGCAGACCTACGTGGCTCTCGCCCATATCTCCGTCGATCTCTGCCTTGGGAACCAAAGCTGCAACGGAGTCCACAACTACGATGTCCATCGCGCCGGAACGCACCATGGTCTCGGTGATCTCCATTGCCTGCTCGCCGTTGTCGGGCTGTGAAATATAAAGGTTATCGATATCTACGCCGATATTCTTGGCATATACGGGATCAAGAGCGTGCTCTGCATCGATAAAGCCTGCGATACCGCCTCTCTTCTGTACCTCTGCGATCATGTGCAGGGTAACGGTGCTCTTACCGCTGGACTCGGGTCCGTAGATCTCAATGATACGTCCCTTGGGGATACCGCCCAGTCCCAGAGCCAGGTCAAGGCTCAGAGAACCTGTGGGGATGGTCTCAACATTCATCTGTGCGGTGGGATCGCCCAGCTTCATAACGGCGCCCTTGCCGTACTGCTTCTCGATCTGTCCGATCGCTGCATCTAACGCTCTAAGTTTATCGTCTCTTTCCATTGTCTGCTGCCTTTCTTATAAAGAACATGTGTTCTGATATTAGAATAATTCATTTGCGGCGGATTGTCAATCCTATTTTGCAAAATAGAGTGCATGACCTGCGCCGCTCTTTCTATATAGAATGATACCATTATTAGAGTCCGTTAATTTACCCTCAAACGCATCCCTCCTCGAAAATATATTCAACTGTATAAATGTGGAAAAATTGCGGCGAACGCCGCTGTGAAAAAAAAGAAAAAGGAATATAAAAAATGTACCACAGATCCTGCCTGCGGGCAAGGTCTGCGGTACATAAGTTTCTTATTATTCTTTGCCGAAGGTCACTTCGCTGAAGTGCTCAAGGATGCAGTGTCTCAGAAGTCCCAGAGCCGCTGCGGTCGCAGCCTCGCGCACCTTGGCGCGGTTGCCGGAGAAATGATAGGACTTCACAACGGTCTTGTCCTTCACGCAGCAGGCGATGTAGACAAAGCCCACAGGCTTCTCCTCGCTGCCGCCGTCGGGTCCGGCAATACCGGTGATGGCAACACCAACGTCGGACTTGGTAGCAGATACAAGACCCTTCACCATCTCCTCAGCGGTCTGTGCGCTCACGGCGCCGTGCTTCTCCAGGGTGGATTTCTTAACGCCCAGCAGTTTTCTCTTGGCCTTGTTGCTGTAGGTCACGAAACCGGACTTGTATACCTCGGAGATGCCGGGCACATTGATCAGTCTCGCGGAGACCATACCGCCCGTGCAGGACTCCGCTACGGAAACGGTGAGCTTGTTGGCGAGCAGAAGCTCTGCCACAGCCCTCTCGAGAGTCACATTCTCATCGGTGGTGTAGACATTGTTCTCAAAGCGGGTCTTCAGTTCTTTTACCATGGGCTTGATGAGCTTCATGGCTTCCTTCTCGGACTCGGCCAGCGCAGTCACGCGGATGTGCACTTCGCCGGTCTTGGCATAGGTTGCGATGGTGGGATTGGTCTGAGTATCGATCAGATCCTTCACCATGGTCTCTGCCATGCTCTCGCCCACGCCGCAGATCTTCACGGTCTTGGAGCAGATGACCTCGGGATTGGTCTTGGCAAGGTAGGGAGCGATCTTCGCCTCAAACATGGGGATCAGCTCGTTGGGAGGTCCGGGGAGCATGATGTAAGTCACATTGCCCTCCTCCACGGCAAGGCCGGGTGCGGTACCGTTGTCGTTATCAAAAATGACAGCGCCCTCGGGAACCAGCGCCTGCTTCCAGTTATTATCGGTGGCAACGATATTGCGGGTCATGAACAGAGAAGCGATGCGCTCTCTGGTGTTGGCGTCCTCCACCAGCGCTCTGCCGGTGAACTTGGCAACGGTCTCCTTGGTGAGGTCGTCCTCGGTGGGGCCGAGGCCGCCGCAGAGAATAATGACATCGGAGCGCTCGCTTGCCGCGCGCAGAATGTAGAGCAGTCTCTCCTCATTGTCGCCGACAACTGTCTGAAAATAACAGGACAGTCCAAGTCCGGCGCACTTCTCGGAGAGGTATGTCGCATTGGTATTTACGATGTTGCCCAAAAGAATCTCAGTACCGACACAGATAAGTTCAACAGTCATTTGATTGTCCTTTCTACTTGGTATCCTTCATAACGTTTTTGTTCTTCACAAGGTAATCGATCAGGGAGATCACGGTCAGTGCCAGTGCGATCCACATCACGATCTGCTCAATGATTGCAAAAACAGGATGGTCAATATGAGCGATCATCAGGCAGAGCATCACCATCTGGAAGACGGTCTTGATCTTGCCCCAGTAGCTTGCTGCGATCACCACGCCGTTGTCGGAGGCGATGAGGCGGAAGCCACTGATGATGAACTCACGGCTGATAATAATGATAACGATCCAGGAAGGAATTCTTCCCATCTCGACCATAGCGATCATTGCCGCGCTGACAAGAAGCTTGTCGGCGAGGGGATCCATAAACTTGCCGAAGTTGGTCACAAGGTTGTATTTTCTTGCGATCTTGCCGTCAAGCGTATCGGTGAGGCTTGCAATAATAAAAATAGCCAGTGCCAGGTAATCATTGTATGCGCCCAGACCGCCAAGCAAAGCATTGTACCAGCTCCATCCGTGATAGCCGCCCAGAAGGATCACAATGAAGGGCAGGATCAGGATCACGCGGAAAACAGTGAGCTTGTTGGGCAGGTTCATTTTCTGTTTAGACATCGAACATCTCTCCTATCAAATCGTATTCATGCGCATCGGTGACCCTGACGGCAACGTAATCGCCGGTCACCAGAGTCGCAGTGGTATGTAAGAACAGGAAGCCGTCCACATTAGGCGCATCCCTGTAGGTTCTGGTCACATAGACGTCCTCGTCGGGGAGCTTGCCCTCAACGACTACCCACATCACATAGCCGATGAAATCCTCCGCCTTCTCAAAGGCGATCTCCTGCTGCAGCTCCATCAGTTCGTCCCTGCGGGCGATCTTCACTTCCTCGGGGATCTGATCGGGGAATGAAGCTGCGGGAGTGTCCTCCTCCTGAGAGTAGGCAAAAACGCCCAGTCTGTCGAATTCGTTCTCATCCACAAAATTGTAGAGCTCCTCGAACTCCTCCTGAGTCTCGCCGGGGAAACCGCTGATCAGAGTGGTTCTTAAGCAGATATCCGGGATGCGCTCGCGCAGATATGCGATCATATCGGTGAGCTGCTGCTTGTTGGTGCGTCTGCCCATGCGCTTTAAGATCCTGTCACTTGCGTGCTGGATCGGAATATCCAGGTAATGAACGACCTTGTCGCAATCGACAATGGCGTCCACAAGCTCCTCTGTGATCTCCTCGGGATAGCAGTAGAGAATGCGGATCCAGTAGAGTCCCTCGATCTTCTGAAGCTCTCTTAAAAGATCGGGCAGGCTCTTTTTGCCGTAGATATCCACACCGTAGACGGTGGTCTCCTGGGCTACCAGGATGAGCTCCTTCACGCCCTTGTCCACCAGTTCCTTAGCCTCTTCGATAAGCTTCTCCATGGGAACGCTTCGATAGTCGCCGCGGACCTTGGGAATAATACAGTAGGTGCAGTGCTTGTTGCAGCCCTCTGCGATCTTCAGATATGCATAGTGACCGCCTGTGGTGACAACGCGGCCGGGGTCTGATAAAGGTGCGGCATTTAAATCATTTCGATAAGTGCTGCCCTGACCCTTAAGTGCCTCCTCGATGGCTTCTGCGATCTTGTCGATCGCTGTGGTGCCTACGATGGCATCCACCTCGGGGATCTCCTCACGGATCTCCTCGCTGTAGCGCTGTGCCAGACAGCCTGCGGCGATCAGCACCTTCACCTGTCCGTCGTTCTTGCGCTCTGCCATCTCAAGAAGAGTGTTGATGCTCTCCTCCTTGGCATCGCCGATAAAACAGCAGGTGTTGACAACAACGATCTTGGCCTCATCCTCGTCATCGGTGAAGGAGAAGCCTTTTTTTGTCAGCATATCCAGCATTTTTTCGGAATCCACCAGGTTCTTGTCGCAGCCCAGTGAAACAAATAAAATCTTCATATTCAGCCTTTCGGTAAAACTAAATTTCGCGCAAAAACAAAGTAGCCGGGGCAACAGCACCAGCTACCGTTTTGTGACTACTCTTCGTCGCCCAGGATCTTGATCTTGCCCTGATTCAGTTCTTCTACTGCGAGGCTTAAAGGCTTCAGAACGTTGCCCTCAACCATAGGCTCATCGCCGTCGATGATCTGACGTGCTCTCTTGGAGGTTGCCATAACGATGGAATAACGGCTGTTTACAACAGGTGCCTCGCCGGGCTCTACCTCACTGTTTACTACCTGGATCAAATCGGTATAAGACGGATGTAACATTATTTAAACTCCTTCCCGGAAACTCTTAAGTTCCCCACGAATCTTCTTGATCATGTCCGCACATCTGACGGGTGTTCTGCGAGCGGCCTGCACGATGGTGTTCACCTCTCTGACACACTCTGCCAGATCGTCGTTTACAACTATATAATCATAAGCATCCATGAACTCGGACTCTTCATCCGCTCTCGCGAGACGCTTTTTGATCACTTCCTCGGTCTCTGTTCCTCTGCCCACAAGTCTGCGCTTCAACTCATCCGCGCTCGGAGGGGTAACGAACAGAAGCAGTGCCTCAGGGAAGATCTTGCGAACCTGCAGCGCACCCTGGATCTCGATCTCCAGAATTACATTTCTGCCGGCTGCGAGCTGCTGCTCCACATAATCCCTGGGGGTACCGTAGTAATTGTCGCAGTAGGTTGCGTGCTCGATCAACCCGTTCTCTGCGATCTTTTTTTCAAAAGTCTCCCTGTCCACAAAGAAGTACTCTCTTCCGTGTACCTCGCCCGGTCTGGGGCCTCTGGTGGTCATGGAGATCGATAATGCATAATCATCGTAGGTCTCTAAGAGCGACCTGACAAGAGTGCCCTTGCCTGCTCCGGAGAAACCTGAGATCACGATCAGTAAACCCTTTTCCATAATCTCTACCTGCCGAAAAAACTATTCTTCCTCGTCAACGCTGTCGCCGTCCTTCGCTCTGCCTGCGATGGTCTCGGGCAGGAGTGCGGACAGCACCACCTGGCTGTTCTCCATCACCAGAACCGACTTGGTACGTCTGCCCTGTGTGGCGTCGATGACCGTTCCGGCCTCCTTCGCGTGCTGCACCAGTCTCTTAATGGGTGCCGCATCGGGGCTTACGATGGCGATGATCTTCTCTGTGTTGACGATATTACCAAAACCAATATGAATCAGCTTGTTCATAACTTACTCGATGTTCTGGATCTGCTCTCTGACCTTCTCGATCTCGGTCTTTAAGCCGATCGCATAATTGGAGACCTCCATGTCGTTGGCCTTGGACAGAATGGTGTTGGCCTCGCGGTTCATCTCCTGTGCGATGAAGTCCAGCTTACGTCCGATACTGCCGCCCTCAAGCAGGGTGTCTCTGGTGGTCTCGATGTGGCTGCGCAGACGAACGATCTCCTCGTCCACACATACCTTATCCGCAAAAATGGTGACCTCGGTCAGCAGTCTTCCCTCGTCAACGGTGTTGTCGCCGAGAAGCTCGCGGACCTTCTCCTCCAGCTTCTTGCGGTACTCACCGACGATCTGAGGGGATCTCTCTGCGATGGCATCCACCAGCACCAGCATGCCCTCCAGCTTCTCGATCAGGTCGTCGCGAAGGTGCTCACCCTCAACGATACGGCTGTCGACAAACATTTTGGCAGCGCCGGAGATGGTCTTCTGCAGTTCCTTCCACAGCTCTTCCTCATCGACGGTCTGCTCTTCCATGGTGAAGACATCGGGGTACTTGGACAGAGAGGAAACTCTGACATCGCACTCCATGTTGAAGTCCTCTGCCATCTGGCGCAGATACTGAAGGTACTCAGCTGCGATCTCCTTGTTGTAGCGCACAACGGAGGTATTCTCGGAGAAATCCTCATAGCTGATAAACAGATCCACCTTACCTCTGGAGATGTAATTCTTCAGTTCTGTTCTGATGGCAGACTCGAAGAAGTTCAGCTTCTTGGGCATCTTGATATTTACATCAAGATAACGATGGTTGACGGATTTCATTTCAACGGTAAATTTGCGGTTATTCTCTGCGACTTCACACCTGCCGAAGCCGGTCATACTCTTGATCATATGCGCTCCATTCCAGCATGGGTCATTCTACGCCCATACTTCATTTTATTATAAGATACAAAAGCAGGCGCGTCAACAGTTAAAGCATATTCCCGAGGGACAAAAACCCCCTTTACCGGGTCGTTTCCGGGTAAAGGGGGATCTAAACGTACTGTTTTGTTTTTAGAATGCGCAGACGTTCTTAGCTTCGCCGTTTAAGTATGCGCATACGTTGTCGAACTCGATCTCTGCACGTCTTACCATGGACTCCTTGGAGAGGAATGCCACATGGGGGCTGAGCAGGGTGTTCTTAGCGTGGAGCAGGCAGTAATCTGCGGGAATGGGGGGCTCCATATCGAATACGTCGATGCCTGCTGCAGCGATCTTGTCGTTGTTCAGCGCATCTGCCAGAGCCTGATTGTCCACGATGGGACCTCTTGCGCAGTTGATGAAAACAGCGCTCTCCTTCATCTTGCCGATCTTCTCTGCGTCGATGAAGCCTCTGGTTGCGGGCATCAGAGGGGTGTGCAGGGAGATGGTATCGGAAGCTGCAAGCAGGGGGTCAAGGTCTGTTAGCTTAATGCCTGCCTCGGTTACTGCGGGTGCGGGTGCGGGATCGTATGCGATCACGTCAGCGCCGAATGCCTTGAAGAGCTGTGCGGTGCGAAGACCGATCTTGCCGCAGCCGATGATGCCGACGGTCTTGTCCATGATCTCCATGCCTGCCAGACCTGCGTTGGTTCCTCCGCATCTTACGCCGCTGTCACAGACGCGAAGCTTTCTCATGATCTCGATGACCATACCGATAACAAGCTCTGCAACGGTCTCGTTGGAATAACCTGCACAGTTGCGCACTTCGATGCCCCTGGCCTTGCATGCGTCAAGACCTACATGGTCGATGCCGGTGAATGCAACTGCGATCATCTTTAAGCTGTCTGCTGCCTCAACCACCTCATTGGGGTAAGGGTTGTTGGCGATCATGATGATGTCCTGACCTGCGGAGCGCTTTTTTAACTCCTCAACATCTGTAGTCTTTACATCATAGTATGTGAACTCGTGTCCTGCCTCCCTGATTGCTGCTGCGAGTGCTTCGATCTTCTCAGCAGGTACGCCCAGGGGCTCCAATAAACTGATCTTCATAGTGTGATCTCCTTTCAATTGTGTCTGTATATTTGTGATCTTCCGACTTGCTGTCGGATCTTAGGATACTATTGGGGAACTAATTTTATGCGTTTTTCTTCTGCGCCTGTCTGTCAAAATACTCTTTAGTGAGGGTCACAACGGTACCGGAGAGCAGGAACAGAGCGATCAGGTTGGGGATCGCCATGAGGCCGTTGAATGTATCCGCGATGTCCCACAGAAGACCAAGGTCCACGGTCGCGCCAAGTACTGCCACGAAGGAATAAACTACCAGGAAGGGACGGATGACCTTGTCGGTGCCGAAGAGATATTCAATACAGCGGGAGCCGTAGAGACCCCAGCCGATGATGGTTGAAAAAGCAAAGCAGCACAGTGCCACTGCGGTGAAGAGGGAGATGCCTGAGCCGTAGGTTGCGGTGAAGCCGCCGATGGTGAGCTCTGCGCCCGCTGCCACGCCGTATACGATGTCCTGTCCGCTGCAGAGGATGACAACTGCGGTCAGAGTACAGATCACGATGGTGTCCGCAAATACCTCAAAGATACCGAAGAGACCCTGACGAACAGGCTCCTTGGTGTCTGCGCATGCGTGCGCGATGGAGCCGGTACCGAGACCTGCCTCATTGGAGAAAATACCGCGGGATACGCCCTTTTTCAGGCTTAAGAACATGCTGCCCACGATACCGCCGGTGAAGGCTCTGGGGCTGAATGCGCCGCCGATAATGGAGCCGAAAACGCCGGGAATGTTATTGATATGCAGTACCACAACGCCCAGTGCAAGCACAACGTACAGAAGTGCCATAAAGGGAACCAGCTTCTCGGTAACGCTTCCGATACGCTTAACGCCGCCCAGAAGTACCATTGCAACCAGCATTGCGATGATGATGCCGATGATCAGATTGGTGATATTCAGGCCCTGTCCTACCTTCATGCCGAACTCGGAGAGTGCGGTGTCGATCGCGGTAGTGATGGTATTTACCTGGGTCGCATTACCTGTACCGAATACGGTGAGCACACCGAACAAGGAGTACAGGAGGGCAAGCCACTGCCACTTTTTGCCGAGGCCGTTCTTGATATAGTACATGGGACCGCCCACCAGATCGCCGCATAAGTTGCGCTCTCTGAAGTGAACAGCCAGGGTTACTTCACTGAACTTGGTCGCCATGCCCAGCAGTGCGGAGCACCACATCCAGAAGACCGCACCGGGACCGCCGATCGCGATCGCGCCCGCAACACCTGCGATGTTGCCGGTTCCCACGGTTGCAGCCAGCGCTGTACAAACCGCCTGGAAGGGGGTCATGGAGCCGTCGGATGCCTCCTTCTTGCTGAGGATCCTGCCGACAGTGGTCTTCAGTGCATATCCGAACTTACGGATCTGGATAAAACGGGTACGAACGCTTAAAAGCAGACCTACACCGATGATGCAGATCATAGCGGGAACGCCCCAGATCACATCGTTGACTACTTTGTTGATACTTGCAATAAATTCTAACATTTTATTATCCGCCTTTTTAGGGTTGTTAAATTTCAGTATATTAAAAAACCGTGCATCTGGCAATACTATTGCGAAGGAAAGCGCAACAACTTTGTGTTTCCTTTCGCGGGTATTTCTGTTACAATTTAATGAGCATTTGAACCTGAAAGGAAAAAAGCCATGGCCTTTGACGGCGTAACCATCGCAAGCATCGTATCTGAATTAAGCAGAGAGCTCACAGGCGGCAGACTCTACAAGATCGCCCAGCCCGAGAGCGACGAGCTCCTGCTCACCATAAAGACAACAAACGGTCAGAAGCGTCTCCTGATCTCAGCGGACGCCTCTCTTCCCCTGATCTATCTGACGGGGGACAATAAGCCCAGCCCCATGACTGCGCCCAATTTCTGCATGCTGTTAAGAAAGCATCTGCAGAACGGCAGGATCGTCAGCATCACCCAGCCCGGCCTTGAGCGAATCATCCGCATGGAGATCGAGCATTTGGACGAGATGGGCGACCTGCGCCGCAAGGTGCTCGTCACAGAGATCATGGGCAAGCACTCCAATATCATCTTCTGCAGCGAGGACGATGTGATCATCGACAGCATCAAGCACATCTCCGCGGCTGTCAGCAGTGTCCGTGAGGTCCTGCCCGGCAAGCCCTATTTTGTTGCGGACACCCAGGAGAAAAAGGACGCGCTCACCACTGACCGTGCCTCTTTCATCTCCCTGATCGAGAGTAAGCCCCAGCCTGTTTTCAAGGCGATCTACAATACCTTCACCGGTATCTCCCCCATCCTGGCGCAGGAGATCTGCTGCAGAGCCGGCGTGGACGGCGAGCGTCCCACCGCAGCCCTTGACGCGCAGGATCTCAGCAGATTGGCGGACGCATTTTTTGCACTGATCGAGACCATCAAAAATGAGGACTTCTCTCCCGCCATTGCCTACTCCGGCAATCGTCCTGTGGAGTATGCGGCAGTTCCTCTGACCCTCTATTCCGAGGGCAGCGATCATCTCACCGCCTACCCTTCCGTCTCGGAGCTTCTGGAGCACTACTACTCCGAGCGAAACGCCCTCTCCCGCATCCGTCAGCGCTCCGTGGACCTGCGGCGCATCGTGCAGACCGCCCTTGAGCGCAATGTAAAAAAATACGACCTTCAGCTTCGCCAGATGCAGGACACCGAGAAGCGTGACACCTATCGTATCTACGGCGAGCTCTTAAACACCTACGGCTACAGTTGCCCTCTCGGCGCCAGGTCCGTCGATGTGGTGAACTACTATACGAATGAGCCTCTGACCATTCCCCTCGATCCCACGCTGACCGCCATGGAGAATGCGCAGAAGTATTTTGACCGCTACAACAAGTTAAAGAGAACCTACGAGGCACTCTC
>JAZULD010000158.1:0-2501 GCA_045643625.1 Acetatifactor sp.
GGAAGCTGATGCTGAGATGATCAGCATGGTAGTTGAGAGTTTAAAATGTCTCGGTCTTGAGCGTTTCCAGGTCACCATCGGTGAGGTCGAGTTCTTCAAAGGCATCTGCGAGGAGGCAGGTCTTGACGAGGAAACCGAGTCCGAGCTTCGCACAAATATCTCCGCCAAGAACTATTTTGCAACCATGGAGCTGTTGAAGGACCGCGCGGTGGCTGAGCCCTACAGATCCGTTTTCCTGCAGTTAGCTGATATGTTCGTGGATCTGGATTCCCTACAGGCAGCAAAAGAGAAGGTCAGCAACGAGCGCTCCTTAAAGGCCATTGAACGCCTGGAGCAGCTCTCCGAGCAGCTGAAGATCTACGGTGTGGATGAGTATGTTTCCTTCGATCTCGGCATGCTCAGCAAGTACAAATACTATACCGGTGTGATCTTCAAGGCATTTACCTACGGTATCGGCACCTCCGTTGTGACCGGCGGCCGCTATGATTCCCTGCTTGCCCGCTTCGGCAAGGAGGCAAGCGCTATCGGTTTCATGATCGTTGTGGACGATGTGCTTGAGGCACTGGACCACCAGAAGATCGATTTTTATCCCGAAGAAAACATCATTCGCCTCGTCTACGATCCCGCAGACAGCGAAGATTACGCTGATAAGCTTGCACAGGCCAAGAGCCTTCGTGCGGAAGGCAAGTCCGTGGAACTGTTCCGAAAGGAGGCAAGATCATGATCGGTAATGAAGACAGATACCTGACCTTTGCCCTGGGAAAAGGACGACTGGCCAACAAGACCCTGCAGTTATTCGAGAAGATCGGCATCACCTGTGAGGAGATCAAGGTGAAGGACACCCGCAAGCTGATCTTTGTGAACGAAGAACTGAAGCTTCGATTTTTCCTGGCAAAAGGCCCCGATGTACCCACCTATGTTGAGCTGGGCGCCGCTGATATCGGTGTAGTGGGCAAGGATACCATCTTAGAAGAGAACCGCAACGTCTACGAGGTCCTGGATCTCGGTTTCGGCAAATGCCGCATGTGTGTCTGCGGTCCTGAGTCAGCAAGAGAGCTCCTGCAGCACCATGAGCGCATCCGTGTTGCCTCCAAGTATCCCAATATTGCCAAGGATTATTTTTACAATGTAAAACATCAGACCGTGGATATCATCAAGTTAAACGGTTCCGTCGAGCTCGGCCCCCTGGTTGAGTTAAGCGACGTGATCGTCGATATCGTCGAGACCGGCTCCACCTTAAAGGAGAACGGACTGGGCGTCCTCGAGGAGGTATGTCCTCTGTCCGCGAGAATGATCGTGAATCCAGTGAGCCTGCGCATGGACAACGAGAGGATCAAATCCCTTGTCCTTGCCTTAAAAGAGGCTCTTTCCAATCCGTAATTTCAAGGAGAACCATATGAAGACCGTTGCACTTACCAATGAATCCAAGAAGAGCATCTTAAACGATCTCTTAAAGAGAAGTCCCAACAACTACACTCAGTACGAGGACGCGGTTGCCGAGATCATCGATGCAGTAAAAACCGAGGGAGACGAGGCTGTTTTCCGCTATACTAAGAAATTTGACCGCTACGATCTTACCGCAGAGAACATCGTTGTTACCCGCGCCGAGATCGACGAGGCATATACCAAAATGGATCCCGCTCTGGTGGAGGTCATCAGAGAGTCCGCTGAAAATATCCGTGCTTTCCATACAAAACAGCTCCGCAACAGCTGGTTCGATGCAAAAGAGGACGGCACCATCTTAGGCATGCGCATCACCCCCATCGACAAGGTCGGTGTGTATGTTCCCGGCGGCAAGGCAGCATATCCTTCCAGCGTTCTGATGAACGTGGTTCCCGCCAAGGTCGCAGGCGTAGGCAAGGTCATTATGACCACACCTCCCCAGGCTGACGGCAGCGTTAATCCCGGCACTTTGGTTGCAGCAGACATCGCAGGCGTTGACGTGATCTACAAGGCAGGCGGGGCACAGGCTATCGCAGCTATGGCCTACGGTACCGAGTCCATCCCCAAGGTGGACAAGATCACCGGCCCCGGCAATATCTTCGTAGCCCTTGCAAAGAAGGCTGTTTACGGCTATGTCAGCATTGATTCCATCGCAGGCCCCAGCGAGATCTTAGTGCTTGCGGATGAAACTGCAAATCCCAGATATGTGGCTGCAGACCTTCTGTCCCAGGCAGAGCACGACGAGCTTGCAAGCGCAATTCTGATTACCACCTCAAAGGAGCTTGCAGCCAAGGTAGAAGAGCACGTGGATGCTTTTACTGCTGAATTATCCCGCAGGGAGATCATTACCCAGTCCTTAGACAATTACGGATACATCCTGATTGCCGAGAATATGGAGGATGCCATCGACGCAGCCAACGAGATCGCATCGGAGCATCTTGAGATCCTCACGAAGAACCCCTTCGATACCATGACCAAGATCAAGAACGCAGGCGCTATTTTCCTGGGAGAGTACACGGCGCAGCGGTTATATGACTATTTTTCAGGTCCCAACCACA
>JAZULD010000159.1:0-18382 GCA_045643625.1 Acetatifactor sp.
AAGATCGAAGCTCTTGCCGGTGTTGCCGGGGAAATTGTAGATGAGCACAGGCTTGCCTGCCGCCTGGGCGATATCATAGTAATAACCGTAGATCTCGCGGCTTCCGAAACCGTAGTAAAAAGGAGGAGTCGCCGCAACTGCGTCATAGCCTGCATTCACCGCAAAGCGCGCGTAGTCAGCCGCCTCTTTCGTGGAGACTGCGCCCACGTGAGCGATCAGGTATGCGCTCTCTTTTCTCTCGGCAGCCGTCTCATACACTTCCCTGCGCTCCTCGGGGGATAACAGGAAGCATTCGGCGGAGCTTCCGCCGATAAAAAACGCATCCGCGCCCTGCGCCATATTAAAGTCCATGATCTGAAGGAGCGCCTTGCGATTGACTGTGTCCTCCTTCGTAAAGGGGGTGACGGTAGCGGGTACCACACCTCCGAGAACTGTTCTTTTTGCCATATTGCGATCACCTTTTCTGTCTTAATCTTTCATAGTAGCCGATGGATCTTGCTCCCGTGGCTTTCTCTCCGAGAGCATTGGCCCAGCGCTCGCACCACCAGTCGGAGTAGGAACGAATGCCCTTCTCACGCATCCTGCGGTACCCGGGAAGTCCCGCCCAGGACATGGAGCTTACAAGCACGATCAGGTAAAAAGGTCCCATTATCAGGGACTGCAGGGTGTGACCGTACTCATGGACCGCCAGGGCATGCACGCTCTCGCGGATGCTCTCCGCCGCAGGCCCGTACACCTCCTGCTCGTCATTGGGCGTAAACACAAACAGCCCCAGAGAGAGTCCAAGGTCCGGAGCATCCCATTTGGTCTGCACCGCGCCGTGGAACAAACGGTGGGGTCTGTTCAGATATCTTAAAAAAATCAGGAGACCCGCCATTGTCTGCAGGCAGCCCCAGGTTAGCTGGAGTGCCCAGTAGACGGACAGGTACAGGATCTTTTTCATGGAATCGATTACCCTTTCGAGAAGAGAATACGCTTACAAACAAGCGTCGATCATGTTAAGCACACAGGGCTTGGGATTGTGATCCACATCGAAGAGCAGAGGATAATGCTTTACTCCGGGGAGATTCGGGTCGCTTCCGAAGCTGTCAAGCCAGGTGTAATCGTCCGCAACGCCCCAAGTGGTCACACAGTCGATGACATCGCTGTAGCTGCGGTAGATCTTGAAGAGTTCCTCGTAGATCGTGTCGATCATGGCGATCTGTTCGGGGGTAGGATGCAAACATGCCTTGACAAACTGTGCGTACTCGGGAGTGCCGGGCTTCGCGCGTCTCTTAAGACCCGCAACGGCCATCATGGACACATCCAGCTCGGTCACATGAAGGCGAAGTCCGAGGCTTGCGTACTCCTCGATGGAGCGCTTCACCTCGTCGTAGTCGGGCATGCTGTTGAAATGCTGCTGCAGGCCGAAACCGTCCAGGCGGCAGCCGTTCTCCTGCAGATACTTGAGGAGCGCAACGATCCTCTTTCTCTTGCGGGGCTCAAACTCATTGTAATCATTGTAGAACAGCTGGGCATTGGGAGAGTACTTGTCCATGGACTGAAAAGCCTTAACCAGGAATTCGGGTCCGCAGAGCTTGTAGTATTCGCTGTTTCTGTAGACAACGGAATCGTCCACCTGACCTAAGTCCTCGTCAAAGGTAGCCTCATTGACCACATCCCAGCAATAAACATCATCGTTGAAATGCTCGGCAATAGCCTTGGTGTGAGCGTCGATCCTCTCATAGATCAGCTCCTTGGGAGCGGGCTTGTCGCCGTCCTTATACATCCACGCGCCGGTCTGATTGTGCCATACAGGTGCATGGGCACGAAGCTTCACGCCCATTTCTCTTGCGAAAGCAATGACCTTGTCGGCTTCCTCAAACTCGAACTTACCCTCCTCGGGCTCCACAACAGCGTACTTCATCTGGTTCTCACAGGTGAGACTGTTGAAATGGGTCTTGAGCAGACTGTCGTAGGTCTCCAGATATCTGGGGCTTACCGCTGCTCCGATCTTAAAATACTTCTCATACGCCTTGGCGAGAGAGATACTGCTGTTCATATTCTGTCCTCTTATTTTCTGTCGATTTTTTGCCAAACGTTCTTATTCTGCGTACGGCGCTCTTTCCTTGCGCCCTGCGCTCTTTTTTTCGTTCGACGTTTTTCCTGCGCTTATCGCTCTTATCTTGCGCTCAATGCCTGTGCGATATCCTCGCGCATGTCGAGCACTGCCGCTCTGGAAGCGTCTGCGTAAGCAGCCTCACCGAAGGAAGCGTACTTCTCCTGCTGATGAGCTGCGATGATTCCTCTGGAGGAATTGATGATGGCACCCAGGCCGTCCTCGTTGAAGAAGTGGACCAGATCGGCGCCCTTGCCGCCCTGTGCACCGTAGCCGGGAACCAGGATGAATGCCTTGGGCATCAGCTTGCGGAGCACCTTGCCCTGCTCGGGATAGGTAGCGCCCACAACAGCGCCCACATAGCTGTAGGAATCACCCATGCAGTCTGCGCCCCATGCCGCAACCTTCTCGCCGACGATCTCATAGAGAGGTCTGCCGTCAACGATACGGTCCTGGAATTCGCCGCTGCTGGGATTGGAGGTCTTAACAAGTACGAAGATACCCTTGTTCTCTTCCTTGCAGACCTTCACAAAAGGATTCACGCCGTCGGAACCGAGATAAGGGTTCACGGTAACGAAATCCTCGTCAAAACCATAGAAACTGTTGCTGCCTACGCTTACCTTGCCGAGATGGCCCACAGCGTAAGCTTCGGAGGTGGAACCGATATCGCCGCGCTTGATGTCACCGATCACTACCAGATCCTTGGACTTGCAGTAGTCAACGGTCTTCTTGAAGGCGATCAGTCCGGGGATACCGAACTGCTCATACATAGCGATCTGGGGCTTTACAGCGGGAACCAGGTCGTAGATAGCGTCAACGATACCCTTGTTGTACTGCCATACAGCTTCAGCGGCACCCTCTAAGGTCTCGCCGTACTCTGCAAAAGCAGCCTTCTTGATATGTTCGGGAATGAATTTCATCATGGGGTCCAGACCCACAACGATGGGAGCATTGGTCTTCTGAATTTTGGTAATAAGCTTATTGATCATAACGGTCTCCTATCTTGTTTTCACTTTGACCTTTATTATAACAATCCGCGATGAAACGGTCAACTTGCGAATGAATCGTCCGCATTATTTCAGTTTTATTAAAATTTCATTCAGATTCAATCGGCTTTTTATGGATTTCCTTAAATCATCTTTTCTTCCGCCCAAAAACGACTAAAATATGCTTAATCGCGGCAGGGGAACCGCAAAATACGGGGAGGGGAGAGCATTTTATGGCTATAGGTGAAAAGATCCAACAGCTTCGCAAACAGCGCGGCTTATACCAGAAAGAACTGTCTCTCTATCTCAACGTGTCCGTCAGCACCATCTCCAACTACGAGAAGGGGATGTATCAGCCGGACCTGGACACCATCTGCCGACTGGCCGACTTCTTCAATGTGTCCACAGACTACCTCCTCGGCCGTACCGCAGAACCCTGCATGCAGTCGGACCTTGATACCGTTCTTGCATCGAACTATACGGCGGGCGACCTGCTGGAGACAGCGCTCAGTCTTACCCCCACCGGTACAACTTCCCTGATCAACTATGCGGAGTACTTAAAAAAATCGCATATCGTCGGCGACAATTGATTTTTGGCCCGAAAAATTATCAAAGAAAATATCAAAGAGAGAATATCAAAAAAGCACCCCGGATCCTTGCGCATCCGGGGTGTTTTGTGTCTTCTTATCGGTTTTTGTCTTATCTTGTACTTAAGAATCTGCGCTCTCTTGCCGCCTCGGCATCATCGGGATAATTTGCCAGGTATTCGTCAACAAGCTCCAGAGCCCGCTGGAAGTTACCCAGGTGTTCATATGCCGCGATCTCATTGAAGGAAAGTGTCTGCATCATATCGATGTCCTGCAGTTCCTTACCTGCCTGGAATGCCTCCAGAGCCTTCCGGTAATCCCTTCGGCTCATCTCGCACAGACCAAGCTGGTTGTAGATCTCGGCATTGCCCTCGCCCTTGGAGAGGCAGCTGTTGTAAACGCTTGACGCATAGTTGTAATCGCCGGTGGCCTCGTAGGCTTTGCCCAGGTAGAGATAGCTGTCTGCGCCGCCTCTGTCCTTGGCCTTCTCCAGCGCGATGTACGCCTTCTGGTACTCGCCCAGATAGTAGTAAATGCGTCCGCTGTCGTAGGTGTTCATCTTCTCTCCGTATCTGTCAAGCGCCGCCTGCAGATACTCCTGTCCCGCCTCCACGTAACCGTAGTGTGCAAGGATCTCGTAGATGGAGATCAGTCTGTCAAAGTTGCCGGGCTCCATCTCGATGACATGATCGAAGTCCTGCCTGCCCTCCTCGAAGGCACCCAGCGCCAGAAAGGCGTTGCCCCGCAGGAAATATGCCTCCTTGTCCTGAGGTCTCAGTGCAAGGATCGCATCGTAGGTGGACTTGGCGGACTCGAAGGAACCCTCCTTCATGTAAGCGGCCGCCAGATAGTAGTTCAAGTCAAAATCGATATTGCCGACGATACCGGAGCTTAAGGAGAGAGACTCCCTGAAATACTCCACGGCATTATCGTACTCCGTCAGTCCCATGGAAGCGATTCCTCTGCCCCTTGCGATCAGACGATCATCCTCGCCCAGCTCTTCGGCTTCGTCAAAAGAGGCAAGTGCCTCCCTGTACTCAAGGCCGCCGATCTGCTGCATACCCTGTTTGATTTTCTCATCGCTCCCTGCGCAGGCCGTAAGCGTCAGAACGCCTGCCATACACAGTCCGAGGGACATCCATTTTACAATGCTACCCATGGACAAACTCCTTCGACAAAAGTTACGAAACTGACTAAGATAAAAAACGAAATTAAGCCTCGAGCTCAGATGTGCAGTGAGGGCATCTGGTTGCGTCGATAGCGATCTCACTCTTACAGTAAGGGCACTGCTTGGTGGTAGGAGCTGCCTCCTCCTTGGGCTCTTCCTTGGGAGCGGACATGTCACGAAGCTTATTAACTGCCTTAACGATGCAGAAAATAACCAGTGCGGTGATCAGGAAGTTGATGATTGCGGTAATGAAGTTGCCGTATGCGAGAATGGGAGCTTCCTCACCGGAGCCGAGAGCTACGCCGTACTTGCTGAAATCGGTACCGCCGAAGATGCCCAGTACGGGAGTCAGGATATCCTGATTCAGGGAAGTAACGATAGCGGTGAATGCGCCGCCGACGATAACGCCGACTGCCATATCCATAACGTTGCCCTTGGTGATGAATTTCTTGAACTCAGCAATGAAGCCTGTGTCTTTTGCCATGATAAAATACCTCCATATATTGTGGGTGTTTGATATGTTCTGTCTATTTTATCATAAAATAACGACTGTCTTCAATACTCTGTTCGCAAAACATTCCCACTATGCAAACATTTTAAACGGGAGTATACTGTAATCAAGTTAATGCCACGGAGCGTAAAAATGCAGCGTATCAACAGCGATATCAAAGACAACAACTTCAAACAGATCTACCTGCTCTACGGGGATGAGCGCTACCTTCGCCTGCAGTATGCGGACAAGCTGAAAAAAGCTCTCTGCGACCCCGAGGACACCATGAATGTCCACTCCTTCTCGGGCAAGGATGTGCCTGTGGGAGAGATCATCGACCTGGCTGAAACTATGCCCTTTTTTGCCGACAGACGCGTGATCTTCATCACCGACTCCGGACTGTTTAAGTCCGAGGGCGAGAAGCTGGCGGAGTATCTGAGCGAGCCCGCCGAGTCCGTCGTCTTCGTGTTCAACGAATCCGCCGTCGACAAGCGCTCCAAGCTCTACAAGACCGTGTCCGGCAAGGGCTGCGCCGTGGAGTTCACCGTCCAGACCGAGGAGACTCTTCTTCGCTGGGTCGGCGGCATCCTGAAGCAGGAGAACAAGAAGATCACCCGCGAGACCGCAGAGCTCTTTCTTGGCAAAACAGGCAGCGACATGGCCAATATCCGCTCCGAGCTGGACAAGCTGATCTCCTACTGCGGAGACCGCGACACCGTCACAAGCAAGGACGTGGAGACTATCTGCACCAATGTGCTGTCCAACCGCATGTTTGACATGATCGACTATATCGCAGGCGGCAATCTGCGCGCCGCCCTGGATCTCTACTACGATCTGATCGCGCTGAAGGAAGCCCCCATGGTGATCCTGTTCAATCTTGCAAGACAGTGCAACCGTCTTCTGGTCGCCAAAGAAATGCGCCGCAAGGGTCACGGCAACGATGCCATCGCGGAAGCCCTGAACTTAAAAAGCGGCTACATCGCCCGCAAGTACGCAAGCCAGGCCTCCGGCTTCAAGACAGAAGTCTTAAAGAGCGCTGTGGCAAAATGCGTGGAGACCGAGGAGGCCATCAAGACCGGACGTATCTCCGATGTACTGGGCGTCGAGATGCTGATCTTCTCGGTATTTAAGTAATCTTATTCTGCGCGTTTGCGCGATCTTGTCCCGAGCGTCCGGATTACCGCCTCCCGTGTTTCGGCAGTGCGAATCCTTCATTCAGATCATTCTTCATCCGGGTCGAGGAACCCCTCCACCCGAAGTTTTTTTCTAAGTACAGTCAATGTGACCGCCCCGTCCCGGGGCGTTTTCCATATGGGGATATTGTGCTCTGCAAGGCGCTGCAGGGTCTCCTCGTGAGGATGCCCGTAAGGGTTGTTCCGCCCGCAGGAGATCACGGCAAGGTCTGCCCCCAGGCTGTCAAGGAACTCCTCAGACGTAGCGTTCTTCGAGCCGTGATGAGCGATCTTCAGGCAGTTGACCCGATTGATTCCGTACCGGTCGAGGACCTCCATAAGCTCTCGCTCGCCCTCACCTTCCACATCTCCCGTCAACAGCAAAGTCATTTCACCGATATGTACATACAGGCAGAGGGATGCCTCATTTCCCCCGCTGCCCCACTTGCCGGCCCCCGGGCGGAGACAAAGGATCTCCTCCGCAGGGCCTGTTTTCATGCCCTCAGACAGGGAAATTACGGGCACACCCGATAATGCATCCGCAATATTCTGCTCCGCAAAAAGAGCCGCAAATCTCTCCTCTTCAGCCACATCCGCGGGGATCATCACAGCACCGATCCTCACGCCCTCCTGTTCTGCACATGCAAACACATCCACAGCGCCGTTCGTGTGGTCCTCGTCCGCATGGGTGAGGACAAGCGCGTCGATTCTGTTCAGTCCCTCATACTTAAGGTATGGGATCAATATCTGCGTGCCCACGCCTTTTTCACTGCTGCTGCCGCAGTCAACCACGTACACCTGCCCCTCTGTCTGCACAACGATGCACTCTCCCTGTCCCACATCGAGGAAGGTCACCCGTTCTCTGTGAAAAGGATGCATAAGGAGAAGCCAAGCTGCAAGCGCAAGAATCAGGGGGCGCAGTCTGAATGCCCGCCGCACAGCATCCCCGGGCATCGCATCTCTCACACTCACATTCACACCGATGAGCACTCCCGTATTACTATGTGCACTCCCCGGACTCCTCTCATCTCTACCTCTTCCCGACAGCCGAATCACCCCGGCAAGACACACATAATAAACGACCAGCTTCCACACCGCAGGTCTGCCTGCCACGATGCAGTGGCCGGGCAGGGTGTCCATGAAGGTGCAAAGCTTCTCATAGCCCGTAAGGATCAGATAGGGAACGGTGCCAAGAATTCCGGTGCCGGGCAGAAGCATGACAAAAAAGCCCATGAACATCAGAATGCCCATAAGCGGCAGCACCAGCAGATTGATAAAAACAGAATAAGTGGGGATCTCATAGTAGAACCACAGCTGCACGGGAAGTGTCAGCAGGGTAATGGAAATGCCTCCGAGAAGCGACTGCTTAAAAGTCTCTCCCGAAGCCGTAAGAAGCGCAAAAAGAGCCCTCCTGTAGGGGTTCTCGATATATTTTTGTGCGGCGGGAGCAGACTCCCCTTCTGCCGCAAGCGCAGGGTACAGGCAGCCGATGCCCACGATCGCCGAGAAGGACAACAGGAAGCCCGCGTGAGTCAGGTAGTAGGGTCTGTAAAGAAGAAGCCCTGCTGCCGCGATTCCAAGGGCTGTAAGCATATCGTAGGTCCTGCCCAGGGCAATGCCTGCCATACGGATCAGATACATGATGATCGCCCTGCAGGCCGACACCGACATGCCGGTGAGAAGGCCGTAGAGCAGCACGATAGCGCCTCCCATGAGAGCAGACAGGGAATTTTTCAGGCGCAAGAATTTTAACAACCTGTAGATGCCCATGCCAATCAGCGTGATATGGAGCCCCGAAATGCTTAAGATGTGGATGATGCCGTTTCGCCTGTACAGTTCCTTTAAGTCCGCGTCAAGTCCCTGTTTCTCTCCCAGGAGCATGGTGCACATGACCGATGCCTCCCTTTCCGGGAAGACTGCATAGAGCCTGTTTCGCCAGTACAGACGCAGCCCGTAGAGAAGTTCTAAGAGACGGCTGTACTCCTGTCCTTGTTCCAACACCTCAGTCTTTAACAGGGTTCCTGCCGTGTCGATCGAACGGTAATATGCCCTGTAATCGAACTGTCCCGGGTTGGTCGCCCCCTCGAAGGGCGCAAAAATACCGCTGACTGTTACCTCGCTTCCAAGAAGCATAAGGTCTGCGTCAGGCATTCTGCAGATCAGACGTGTCCTTCCTGTGAAATTGTAAGAAGATTGTGATTCCTGCTGCGAGAGTGCAGCACAAGAGTGGATGTTTAGATCTTTCAGAGTAAAAGAATCCGGGCTTTTTGCAGATATCCTGCCCGTGACGGTCATTTCCTCACCCGGAGGAAACTGCGGAAGGGGCGGGGAGCCCGCTTCCGTGAGTATTCTTAGGGCCATGGCCGCAGCCAGGCAGAGGCATCCCACAAGCAGTGGACGTCTCATATTTTTCTCCTTATTGTGCCAGCGTGGTCACATAATCCAGGTCACGTTCGAACACCGCATTGCTGAAGGATGTGGGAACTTCTCCGTTTACCAGGATCTGCACCTTGCTGATATGATTTAATTCCGCCAGGGAGTTGACGATGGAATAGGCCGCCACCTCCACGGATACATTGCCGGCAACTGTCAGGAAAGCACTGTCCAGATTTACATAACAGATACCGTCTCTCGTCATTACATTGACGACCTTGGTCTCGGGGTTCACCGCCTGATACAGGCCCTCGCTCTGTGCGCCGGGACCTGCGATCAGCTCATCCACCACAAAACGCTCCAGGGACATGTTGGTGGAGTAATGCTTCTCTCTTGTGGTGGCGATCAGCTTGTCACCGGTCTCATTTGCAAAATACAGTTTGACTCTTGCAAGCTCGTAGGTATTGATCTCGTTGCCGTCGTTCTGAATGAACTGCTCCGCGCCCATCCAGCTCACAAGCTCGCCGGCGCTGTCAAACAGCTGCTGTCCCTCCACCAGGAAGCCCACGTACTGCACGTCCTCCATCTGGGTCAGGGTGCGGACGATGGCCGCGCGCACCAGCACCTCGGTGATGGGTTCCAGCGTCACATACTCGGCACTCAGGTCAAGCAGGACACGACCCTCGTGCATGTTTACTTCCTTCACGGTAAAGCCCATCTCAAGGGGCGCCTTGTAGGTCAGCTTGGCGGGGATGGTCGCCAGGCATTCCATGAGCTCGTGGAGGATCGCTTCGGAGTCCTCCGCACCCATCTCATGGGGATGCGCCTCGACCTTGGTCAGGTCATTGCTGACATAGTAGATCTGATAGATATTGTCACTCTCCTCCAAGGGCTGACTACAGGCAAGAAGCCCTGTGCAGCACAGGAAAAAGAGCACGATACTGAGTAATTTTTTCATGTAAATAAAAGTCTCCCGCATTTAAGCGATGTAGGTCAGG
The DNA here is from genome assembly GCA_045643625.1 of Acetatifactor sp. Classification (GTDB taxonomy): domain Bacteria; phylum Bacillota; class Clostridia; order Lachnospirales; family Lachnospiraceae; genus Acetatifactor. The sequence continues at coordinate 9,873 of JAZULD010000159.1, forward strand.
GGGATCCTGATGGTAAACTCGGAGCCCTCGCCCTCGGTGCTGGTGACATTGATGGTGCCCCTGTGCATCTGGACCGCGCTTCTTGTGATGGCCAGACCAAGTCCGGTTCCGCCGATCTCTCTGGAGTGGGACTTGTCCACGCGGAAGAAACGCTCATAGATGTGTGCCAGTGCGTCCTCGGGGATACCGATGCCGGAGTCCTGCACCTTAAAGGTAAAATACTGATGGTCCGCGTCAACGGTCACATGTACCCAGCCGTGGTCCTTGTTGTACTTGATCGCATTCTCCACCAGGTTGGTCATGGCCAGGCTGATCTTCACCTCGTCCACCTCCGCGATGACGGGGCGCACGCTCTCAAGGACGATCTCAACGTCCTTTTTTCTTGCGATGGGACGCAGTCTCTTTAAGATCAGCTCCGTGAGCTCATTGATGTTCACAGTGGAAATATCGATATTCCGGGAGGTTCGGTCCATTTTTACCATGGCCAGAAGATCCGTGATGATGCGGTTCTCCCGGTCGATCTCGGAGACCATGTCCTCCATGAACTCGCGGTAAAGCTCGGCGGGCGCATTCTCATCCGCAAGCAGGGAGTCCGCCAGGACCTTCAATGAAGTCATGGGGGTCTTCAGCTCGTGGGACACGTTTGCAACGAACTCCTGACGGGAGTCGTCAAGTGCCTTCATGCGGCGCCACATCTTGTTGAACGCGTCAACGATGTGAACGGTCTCTGCATAGTCGGGCACGGAGATCTCGTCTCCGTCATATCCTTCCTGAACGCGGTTGATCATATCTGTAACGCGGTTTAAGGGTCTTGTGAAAATAAAGGACAGGATCATGGAGAGACAGAAGATCGCGAGGATCATTAAGATCTCCAGGATCATCGCCTTACGGCTCAGGACCTCCTTGGTCGAAATGATGCTGTCGTTGGATACACTGGTCAGCATGACGCCGATCACGTGGGGCGTCAGATTGCCGCCCTGGGCGTTTGCATTCGATGCATTGTCCACGATGGGTGTGGTCATCTCGATATAACCGTGCTCGGGATCGTAGTGGGAGATATTCTGGCCGCGGAAGCACTTGATCACTTCCTCGGAGATAATGGTCTTGCCCTCACTGATGCCGTAGGTATCCTTGATGATCTTCAGGTTGTTGTTGATGATCATTACACGTCCTTCGTACAGGTTGGAGAGCATCTCCAGCTCCGCGTTGATGACCTCTGCGGAAGCGCGGAACTGCTGCTGGTCCTCCGTGTAATTCACCAGATAATTGTTGCTGAGCAGGTGGCTGGCAAGGACCTTCAACTGGTTCTGCACCGTGGTGACTCGGTTCTCCACCGCACGCTCCTCGAAGTCCTCCACGATACCGTATCGCATGAGGACACTGGGGATCAGGCCCACGATCAGGATGATCAGGAAGATCCTGGCGCGCAGGGATCTGAGCGACAATGCCTGCTTCAGCTTTTGCTGCATTCTCTGAATCATGTTGTTTTTTCCTTACAGGTTGCGGAAATAATAGCCCACGCCCCACTTGGTGTGTACGTACTTGGGATCGCTGGGGCTGTCCTCGATCTTCTCACGCAGACGTCTGATATGCACGTCAACGGTGCGCACGTCGCCGGGGTAATCGGTGCCCCATACCAGCTTGAGCAGGTTCTCTCTGGTGTAGACCTTGTCGGGGTTGAGCATGAGAATCTCAAGCACCTCGAACTCCTTGGCGGTAAGACCGATCTCGCGCTCGGAGATGTACACTCTTCTGCCCTCGCGGTCCAGCTTCATGCTGCCGCTCTCGAGGAAGTGAACAGGCGCCTCCTGAGCCTTGCGGGGCTCCACGCGGCGGATGATCGCCTTGATGCGTGCCTTGACCTCCAGAATGTTGAAGGGCTTGGTGATATAGTCGTCCGCGCCGTACTCAAGACCTAAGATCTTGTCCATGTCCTCGCCTCTCGCGGTGAGCATGATGATGGGCACATTGGAAAACTCGCGGATCTGCTGACAAACTTCAAAACCGGTGAACTTGGGCAGCATGACATCCAGCAGGATCAGATCGTATTTGTTGGTCCTTGCAAGGCCTATGGCCTCCTCGCCGTCATAGGCACAGTCCACCTCCATGTCATCCTGCTCTAAGCTGAAGCGGATACCCTTTACAATCAGTTTCTCATCATCTACTACCAGAATCTTTTTTGCTGCCATAGTTCTCTCTCCTCTAATCGACCCGGATCAGATCCTCCAGGTCGTTGTAAATATTGCGTTTGATGCCGCCGACTTCCATCAGCGACTCCTTGTTCTTAAAATCCCCGTGCTTTTTGCGGTACTCGACGATGGCCTTCGCCCGGACCGTTCCGATGCCCGGAAGCGTTGCAAGCAGTGCCTCGTCAGCCGTGTTGATGTTCACAAGGCCGTTCCCCATATCAGACTGCGCCTTGGTCAGGGCTGCTGCTTCCTCTTTGCTTGGGAAAAAAAGTCTCTCTCCGTCGCTTAACTGTGCCGCCAGATTCACATAGTCCCTGTCGGCATCCTCAAGGAATCCCCCTGCCAGTTCCAGGGCATCCACTGCCCTGCTGCCCTCGGGAAGCGCTGCCACCCTGGGCTCCTTCACCGCGCCGCAGACATACACGTAGATGGTCCCCTGCTCCTTCGCTCCGTTTCCGTCCGAGACGTCGGATGCGGGTATTTCCTCTGCCCGAGCCGTCAGTTCTTCCGCTTCGTTCCCACCTTCAAGGTCTATCACAACAGCCCTGTCGGGTGCACCGCCTGCGTACAGAAGTGCCCAGAGACAGACGAGCCCGCAGACAAGCAGGATCCCTGTTTTACCGTATTTTTGCTTCATAGTCCCTCTTTCATGGGCCTGCAGCGCAGGCCGCCACAAAATCGGGCTGCCTCTCTATGTCGTCTTTTTCATTGTAAAATAAGACCTGCAGATTTACAAGCAAAGATTGCTCCCTGCCGTTGCCTTTTCATGAAGGCTAAACAGCGTGCGCCGGGCTGCTTCGGGCAGACCGGGGCCTTAAACTTGCGGATGTGCGGACGCAGGTTTGCGGACGCGCGGGCGCGGTTGGGCGGACATTTGAGCGCGGGTTTGCAGACGTGACGCGGCATTTTTTACATAAGAAAACCGACCGGGATCACCCGATCGGTTTAATAGATCATTTTTAATAATTGAGTCTGCCGCGGACCTGCTCGTCCAGTTCGGTGACAAGATCTGCCGCATTCTCGCCCTCCCAGAGCTTGGCAAACATGCTCTCAAGCTGCATCCAGAGATCGCCAACGCCCATGATCTTCTGCAGGGGTGTGCTCTCCGCATACTCTCTTGCAAAGATATCAAGACCCTCGACGGACTCTGTGATGTCGGAGCAGACACTGACTTTGCCGCTCTTTTCGTAGAGGTGCTCCGCATAGCCCTCTGTGAGGTATGCCGCGAAGCGATTGGCCGCATCCTTCTGTGTGGAATAGCCGTTCACCGCAACGGTACCGGTGACGGAGAGGCAGCTGCTCTTTAAGGTATCGCTGACATCGGGAATCTGCGTGAAACCGTAGTCAAAAATAAGTTCGCCGCTCTCACGCGCCTCGTTCAGGCGCTCGACCGCGCCGGTCTTCACGATGGTAAACACGATCCTGCCCTCGATAAAATCCTGCAGGGAGGATTCGTAGTCAACGCTGTCCGGCTCGATGTAGAAGAACTGATTCAGATCCTGGTAGGCCTCAAGGCGATTCACCACATCCGGATTGTCGATGTTGATGAAAGCGCGGTCATCTCCACAGGCTCCGCCGATCACCAGGCTTTTGCCCAGTGCCCAGTAGTTAAAAAGAATATCCGAAACATCCCAGCGCATGAACGCTTCCACTCCCTGGGGAGCGTCGAAGCTGTCCGCAATACGCAGGAAATGATCGAGCGTCATGGTAACGTCCTTGAGCGCACTGTCCAAGGGGATCGCAGGCACATCTTCCTCCTCGGAGTCCTCATCCTCTTCCCCGTAGTCGCCCTCGTAGATCTCCTCGGCGAATTCCTCGCCGGTCATATCCATCTCGGAGGCACCCATCTGGTCATCAACGCCGTTGTCGCGCTGCGCACGTGCCCACTCATCCATGTAGTCGGCATTGTACACCATCGCGGCGGTCTCATAGTAGAAGGGCCATGCCGCAAGCTTGCCCTTGTAGGTCACCGCATTGAGCGCTGCCTTCGGGTAGTGTTCCTGTCCGCAGATGCCCTCGGGATCCCGGATCTCGGAGGCAAGACCCGCAAGATAGGCTCTCTCCAGAGATTCATTGCTCAAAAGAAAAGCATCCGGCATCTTGTCCGAGTGAAGCGTCGCCTCGTTGATGGTCTCAAGGTACTGGCCCTCGTCCACCAGAACGGGGATCACGCGCACGTCGCTCTCCTCGCTGAAGGTCACCGCAGCGGAATTTATGTAGTTGGTCAGCGCGTCGTCCGCATACCAGAAGTAGATGGTGTCCTTGTTGCTCAGCCAGGAGAAGGTGCTCTCCTTAGGCGCTCCGTCCACCACCCCGCCTGCTGCGATGCTGCCCCATATCAGGGCTGCCGTCACAAGGACTACAACGACGACAGAAAAAATACGTCTTCGATAGTGATGCATTCTATGCTCCAATACATTCCTTCAGGATCGCGATCATCTCGTCCACGTTCTCCTTGGTGATCACAAGAGGAGGAACAAAACGGATGATGTTGGGACCTGCGTTGATGAGAAGGAGACCCTTCTCAAGTGCTTTGGTAATGATCTCACCCACAGGACGGTCAAAAACAAGACCCTGCATCAGGCCGACGCCTCTGTGCTCGATAATGCAGTCATTCTCTGCAGCCACCTCATCCAGGCGCTCCCAGAGATAGGGTGCGACCTCGTTGACATGGTCGATGATGTGATCTTTTTCAAAGATCTCAAGCACCTTGTTCACAGCTGCACATGCTAAGGGGTTGCCGCCGTAGGTGGTGCCGTGGTCGCCTGCAGCCAGAGAGTTCTGTCCCACACGCTCGGTCATCATGAATGCACCTACGGGAACACCGCAGCCAAGTGCCTTGGCGCTGGTGAGCACATCGGGCTTGATGCCGTAGCGCTGCCATGCGTATGCGTAACCGGTACGGCCGAGACCGCACTGTACCTCGTCGAACATCAGAAGAATGTCCTTCTCATCGCAGAGGGCACGAAGTTTTCTTAAGAAGTCCTCGGTGGCGGGAAGCAGGCCGCCCTCGCCCTGTACGGGCTCTAAGAGGATCGCGCAGGTCTTGTCGGTCACCTGTGCGAGAACGCTGTCAAAATCATTGAGCTCGGCAAACCTGATGTTGCCGATCAGGGGCTCGAAGGGAGCTCTGTACTTGGGGTTGCCGGTCACTGCCAGGGCACCCATGGTACGTCCGTGGAAGGAATGGTTCATGGCGATGATCTCGTGATCGGTGCAGCCATCCTTCAGATAAGCATACTTGCGGGCGGTCTTGATGGCACCCTCAAGTGCCTCTGCGCCGGAGTTGGTGAAGAAGACTCTGTCCATGCCGGAGAGCTTCTTAAGCTTCTTGGCAGCCTCAACAGCGGGCACGTTGTAGTAGTAGTTGGAGGTGTGGATCAGCTTGTCGATCTGGTCCTTCAGCGCGTCGTTGTACTCCTTGTTGTTGTAGCCCAGCGCAAAAACCGCGATACCTGCCACAAAGTCAAGGTATCTCTTGCCGTTAAGATCGTAGAGGTTGACGCCGTCGCCCTTCTCCAGCACGATCTGATAACGGTTATAGGTGTGGAGCAGAGCGCTCTCGGCCTGCTCGATATATTCCTGCATATTCATTTTATGTGCACTTCCTTTCAGAAAATTGTGTCAAAAAAACAAGTCAAATAATTTTAGCATTTTCGGGACGGTCAGTCAACAGAGCGTTCCTCGCACCGTCTTATTTTTATGGACTTTTACGGTCATTCGTAGTACAATTATCGTGACCGCAGGGTCATACATCATGTCAAAACATAATTCATACAAAGGAGAACTTTACAATGGAATTCGTTAAATACGTCATGAAGGACGGCAAATTAAGCGGCCTTCATCATCGTTTTATTCAGCCCCCTCAGATCGCTTATCTGGTAACCACCGTGGACAGCAAGGGCAACACCAATGTGACCCCCGTTACCATGGGCAGCCAGATCGGCCACAACTTTTTCTCCTTCACACTCTCCAACCTGCATGTAGGCGAGGATGAGTGGGATCAGGACAAGAACGAGTGGAAGGACGGCGTCAAGCAGGGATATGCCAACTTAAGAGAAGTTCAGGAATGCGTTATCAGCTTCTACGGCTACGATATGCTCCGCGAGAGCTGGATCGCAGGCTGCCCCGTTCCCAAGGGCATCAGCGAGATCGACGTCATGGGCTGCACTCCCCTTCCCTCCCAGGTCGTTAAGCCCTGCGGTATCGCAGAGTGCCCCATTAACTTAGAGTGCAAGGTCCTCTACACCCACAAGCTGGGCGCACGCTGGACCAACTACATCTGCGAAGTTGTCGCTGCGTCCGTTCACAAGGATCTTGTGGAGGAGAATGAGCACGGCAAGCTTGCAGGCTACGGCATGCTGTCGATCGACCCTCTCTTCGAGGTCAAGATCGCAAGCGGCGACACCCCCGAAACTGCCAATTATCGTCTCTACTACGATCGTCTCGACTTCAGCAAGATCGAGCGCTGCCCCGAGGATATCGGTTATCGTCTCGACTGGATCGGCACCTTCGAACAGTGGCTCACCGATGAGGCTGACAGAGGCCGTCTGACCCCCGAGGAACTTGCTCGTGCCTTTGAGCTTGAGAAGCTCTGGAGAGTCAACCGCGATCCCGTGGAGAACGCTGATGTCAAGGCTGAGCTCACCGCTCTTTGCAGAAAGGCAGTCGGCAAATAAGAATCAAAAAAAGGCGGCAGCTTAAACTGTCGCCTTTTCGTTTGCGTTTTTACCGGGAAAAATTACTGCTCGGTCATCTCGCCTTCGTTTACGATCGCGGTACCGATACCGTTTCTGGTGAAGATCTCCAGAAGCAGGCAGTGAGGAATTCTGCCGTCCAGGATATGCACGCGGTTTACACCGTTGCGGATCGCAGAGGTACAGTTAGAGAGCTTGGGCAGCATACCGCCGCCGATCAGACCGCTTGAGATAAGCTCCTCAGCGTCTCCCGCAGTCAGTCTGGGAATGAAGGAATCCTTATCGTTGATGTCTCTGTAGAGACCTTCGATATCGGTGAGGAATACCAGCTTGTCTGCGCCCACAGCCTTTGCTACGGCACACGCCGCATCATCTGCGTTGATGTTGTAGGTCCGGAAATTATCGTCCATACCGATGGGGGCAACGATGGGAAGGAAATCCTTCTCGAGCAGATCGAAGAGGATCTTGGGATCCACGCTTGTCACTTCGCCGACGAAGCCGATGTCCTGGCCGCCGGATAACTTCTTCTCGACCTTGAGCAGACCGCCGTCCTTGCCGCTGACACCGATCGCATTGACACCCAGCTCCTGAACCATGGAAACAAGGCTCTTGTTTACCTTGCCGAGCACCATCTCAGCGATCTCCATGGTCTCTGCGTCGGTAACGCGAAGGCCGTTTACAAACTTCGCCTCTTTGCCGACCTTGCCGACCCAACGGCTGATCTCCTTGCCGCCGCCGTGGACGATGATGGGCTTAAAACCAACCAGTTTTAACAGAGTTACGTCCTTGATGACATTCTTCTGCAGTTCTTCGTTGCTCATGGCGCTTCCGCCGTATTTTACAACAATGATCTTTCTGTTGAACTTCTGAATGTAGGGGAGCGCCTCAATGAGGACCTCGGCCTTCTTCAGAACGTCCTGCATATCTTTTTCCATAAAAAACCTCCAAATATCCGTAAGCTTACTAACTTCTGTAGTCAGCGTTGATCTTCACATACTCGTAGCTTAAGTCGCAGCCCCATGCGCACGCCTCGGCATCTCCTGCATGCATGTCTGCCAGGATCTGAACCTCGGGGGATGAGAGCAGCTTGGTTGCCTCCTCCTCGCTGTACTCGCAGGGAGCGCCGTTCTCAAATACCTTGACGCTCATGCCGTTTGCGTGGAAGGAAAGGGTCACACAATCGGGATCGAACTGCACGCCTGAGTAGCCCAGTGCGCAGAGCACACGGCCGAAGTTGCAGTCATGACCGAAGATCGCTGCCTTGGTCAGAGAGGAGCAGATAACGGACTTAGCCAGGATCTTGGCGTCAGCCTTGCTTGCTGCGTTTACGACCCTGGTCTCGACCAGAGCGGTCGCACCCTCGCCGTCTCCTGCCATTCTCTTGGCAAGATAGATCGTAACGGTGTCCAGCGCCTCGCAGAAAGCTGCGTAATCGCTGCCCTCCTCGGTGATCTCGGCATTGCCTGCAAGGCCGTTTGCCATCACAAGGAGAGTATCGTTGGTAGAAGTATCTCCGTCTACGGAGATCATGTTGAAGGAATCATCAACGCTTGCCTTAACTGCCTTCTTGAGAAGTGCTGCGCTGATATTCACGTCTGTGGTCACATAAGCCAGCATGGTACAC
>JAZULD010000160.1:0-9370 GCA_045643625.1 Acetatifactor sp.
AGAGACCTTGAGTTCATCACGAAAAAGGGCTATCGAGTGAAGAGGGGCGTGGGCGTTGATATGTTCCCCTGGACCGCCGGCATCGAGGCAGTGTGCCTCCTTGAGAAGACGAACTGATAACGGGACAGCAGACGTCCCGGAAAGGATTTTTATGATCAATACAATTCATATCGGTCCCCTGGCTATTCATATGTACGGCCTGATGATGGCATTGGGCTTTCTGTCCGCGCTGTGGCTCTGCCTGCTTCGCAGCGGCAAAAAAGGCCTCGATAAGGAACTTATCTGGAACCTGTTTTTCTGCGCCATCGTCGGCGGTATCGTGGGCTCCCGCATTCTTTTCCTGATCGTGGAGATCCCCAACATCCTGAAGGATCCTTCCATCCTGTGGAATTTTTCCAACGGATTCGTGGTGTACGGAGGCGTGCTTGGCGGTATTTTCTGCTGCTGGGCATATTGTAAGTACAAGAAGACCTCCTTCCTGCCTTATTTTGACCTGATCATGCCTGCCGTATCCCTTGCGCAGGGCATCGGTCGTATCGGCTGCTTCTTCGCAGGCTGCTGTTACGGAAGAGAGACCGATTCTTTCATCGGTTTTACTTATAAGGTGTCCGAGATCGCGCCCGTGGGCGTGAAGCTCATCCCCACACAGCTCATTTCCTCCGTGGGAGACGTGCTGATCTGCCTGCTTTTGCTTCTTTACGATAAGAAGCGCTCCGGCAAGCCCGGCAGTGTGGCAGCAATGTGGATGATCCTCTACGGAATCGGCAGATTCGTCATCGAATTCTTCCGCAACGATTTCCGCGGCAGCATCGGACCTTTTTCCACTTCCCAGATGATCTCTTTTGTCATCGTGGCGGCGGGCGCTGCATTTTTCTTCTTCGCAAACAGAAAAAGTGCATCTGCTTCGGGAGCGAACGAGTAGTGCAAAATATTGACATTGCATGTGAAAAAAAGTATTATGAAAGTAATGTTTTTCGATAAGAATATGCTCTTCGGAGCAGAATGAGAGGACAACTATGGCACTTAGCAAGAAGCCTGTGACAGGCATGAAAGATATTCTGCCGGAGGAGATGGCGATCCGTGATTACGTGATCGGTATCATCAAGGAGACCTACGGCAAATTCGGTTTTACCTCCATCGAGACCCCTTGCGTGGAGAATATCGCCAACTTAAGCAGCAAGCAGGGCGGCGACAATGAGAAGCTGATCTTCAAGATCTTAAAGCGCGGCGAGAAGCTGAATGTAGAGGCTGCAACCACCGAGGATGAGGTAGTTGACAGCGGCCTTCGCTACGATCTGACCGTACCGCTGGTACGTTTTTATTCCAACAATGCAGCGAACCTGCCCAGCCCCTTCAAGGCACTTCAGATGGGTAATGTGTGGAGAGCGGACAGACCTCAGAGAGGCAGATACCGCCAGTTCATGCAGTGTGATATCGATATCCTCGGCGAGGCTTGCAACTTAGCAGAGATCGAGCTCATCCTTGCGACCACCACCACACTCGGCAAGCTTGGCTTCAACAATTTCCAGGTTCGCATCAATGACAGAAGAATCTTAAAGGCAATGGCTGCATACGCAGGTTTTGCAGAGGCTGATTACGACAACGTATTCATCAGCCTGGATAAGATGGACAAGATCGGTATCGACGGCGTTCTGGCAGAGCTCCTTGAGAAGGGCTACGGCGACGAGGCTACCTGCAGGAAGTACATGGATCTCTTTGCAGAGGTCATGGAAGGTGCGGACGGCATCAGGAAGATCGGCGAGAAGCTGGAAGGTTACCTGGATGAGGCAGTGCTTGCTTCCTTCAAGGAGATCGTTGACAGCGTATGCGCTACCAAGGAGGATACCTTTGAGCTGGTATTCGATCCCACTCTGGTAAGAGGTATGTCCTACTACACCGGCACTATTTTTGAGATCGCAATGCCCGAGTTCGGCGGCAGCTGCGGTGGCGGCGGAAGATACGACGAGATGGTCGGCCGCTTCACCGGCAACAATGTTCCCGCATGCGGTTTCTCCATCGGTTTTGAGCGTATCGTTCTCCTTCTGATGGAGAGAGGCTTCAAGGTGCCCACCAGACCCAAGCAGATCGCTTATCTGGTTGAAAAGGGTGTTGCCGGCGAGGTCCTTGCGGATGTTATCGGCAAGGCTCAGAAGGCAAGACAGGAAGGACAGCAGGTGCTCGTTGTTCGCATGAACAAGAACAAGAAGTTCCAGAAGGAGCAGCTGATGGCCGAGGGCTACGAGGAATTCGTGGAATTCTACAAGGAAGCCCTGAAGAATTGATAATTACGGGCAAGTCCCGCAAGTGATATAAGAAATGAGGATAGAACAATGGCAGAAGCTATGAAGGGTTTAAAGAGAACATGCCGCTGCGGAGAGCTTTCCACAGCAAATATCGGTGAGACCGTCACCGTCATGGGTTGGGTGCAGAAGCAGCGCAACAAGGGCGGCATCATCTTTGTTGATGTACGTGACCGCTCCGGCCTGCTGCAGGTCATTTTTGAAGAGAGCGTTTGCGGAAGCGAGAACTTCGCAAAGGCTGAGAAGATGAGAAGTGAGTTCGTGGTTGCAGTTGTCGGCCGCGTAGAGAGAAGAGAAGGCGCAGTAAACGAGAACCTGGCTACCGGCGAGATCGAGGTAGTTGCACAGGAGACCCGTATCCTGTCCGAGGCTATGACTCCTCCCTTCCCCATTGAGGCCGATTCCAAGACCAAGGAAGAGCTTCGCCTGAAATATCGTTATCTGGATCTCCGCAGACCCGATCTGCAGAGAAACCTGATCTTACGCAGTAAGATCGCTACCACCATCCGTGCATTTTTAAGCGCTGAGGGCTTCCTCGAGATCGAGACCCCCATGCTTACCAAGTCCACTCCCGAGGGCGCAAGAGACTATCTGGTACCCAGCCGTGTTCATCCCGGCAGCTTCTATGCGCTTCCTCAGTCCCCTCAGATCTTTAAGCAGCTGCTCATGTGCTCCGGCTATGACAGATACTTCCAGATCGTAAGATGTTTCCGTGATGAGGACCTTCGTGCGGACAGACAGCCTGAGTTCACCCAGATGGATATGGAAATGTCCTTCGTGGATCAGGAGGATGTAATCGACGCTACCGAGAGACTGATCCAGGCAGTCTGCAAGGAAGCGATCGGCTTAAATGTAGAGCTTCCCATCAAGCGTATGACCTGGATCGACGCTATGAACCGCTACGGTTCCGATAAGCCCGATACCCGTTTCGGTATGGAGCTTGTAAATGTCGGCGAAGTTGTTAAGGGCTGCGGCTTCGGTGTATTCACCGGCGCTCTGGACAACGGCGGCAGCGTTATGGGTATCAACGTTAAGGGTCAGGCTGAGATGCCTCGTAAGAAGATCGACGCACTGGTTGAGTTTGCAAAGGGCTACGGCGCAAAGGGTCTTGCATATCTTGCAGTACTTCCCGATGGCACCTACAAGTCCTCTTTTGCCAAGTTTATGACCGAGGAAGAGCTTGCGGCTCTGGTTGCAGCTATGGGCGGTGAGGCAGGCGATCTGCTTCTCTTCGCAGCTGACAAGCAGAAGACCGTATGGGCAGTTCTGGGCGCTCTGCGTCAGGAAGTTGCACGTCAGCTCAACCTTATCGATCAGGATAAGTTCAACTTCCTCTGGGTAACCGAGTTCCCTCTGCTTGAGTGGAGTGAGGAAGAGAACCGTTTCGTAGCAATGCATCATCCTTTCACCATGCCTATGGATGAGGACCTTGAGTACCTCTTCACCGATCCCGGCAGAGTACGCGCTAAGGCTTACGATATCGTATTAAACGGCGTTGAGCTGGGCGGCGGTTCCGTGAGAATCTTCCAGGATGACGTTCAGGAGAAGATGTTTGAGGTTCTTGGTTTCACCAAGGAGCAGGCATACGAGCGTTTTGGCTTCCTGTTAAATGCTTTCAAGTACGGTGTTCCCCCTCACGCAGGTCTTGCGATCGGTCTCGACCGTTTCGTAATGCTTCTGGTGAAGGCTGACAGCATCCGTGAAGTAATCGCATTCCCCAAGGTAAAGGATGCTTCCTGTCTGATGACAGATGCTCCCAACCTTGTTGACGATGCACAGTTAAAAGAACTGTTCCTTGCATGTCTCCCCACTGAGGAAGAATAAGCAAGCCGCCGACGGCCGGAACAGTCACAAGAAACCGGACACAAGGACCGACAGTGGGCGAATGATGCCGCAGTCGGTCCTTTTTGCAAAAACCTTTAGTAAAAATGTATGTGACAGAATATGTGCTCTCTATCGCCGAATTGCTTCATGCAGAGCCTGCAAAAAGGGAAGCGTTGGAGAGCCTGATCTTATCAAAAATCGATCAAAACAGAAAGAACTCTGCCCTGCGGATACGAAACGCAGGCAAGCGTGCCCAGAGCCTCGGCGCCGGACTGCTCCTGCAGGCGGCGTACAGAGATTTCCTCTGCGGGGAAAAGCACACGGAAAGGCATGTTTACAGCCTTTCTGAGCTTGCAGACCAGACATTTACGCCTGCGGAGTTATCGTACACCTATGGTCCAAACGGCAAGCCTTATTTTAAGGATGTGCCCTTGTATTTCAGCTTGTCTCACTCAGGAGAGTATGTGTATCTGGCAGTCTCAGATGAGGAGATCGGCGCGGATATCCAGAAGATGAAGAACGATCGCCGCATCATTCATGAGGTCGCCGGCAGGTACTTCACAGAAAAGGAGCGGGCGGCGCTGGGGGTGTTTCCGGATGAGGAGAAGGAACGTCAGGATCTTACCGACGCTGTGAGCGAAGAGAAGGAACATTTGGCTCCTGCTTGTCTTACGGACGAAGAACGCACACAGGTTTTTTACAGACTCTGGTGCTGCAAGGAGGCTTACGGCAAGCTGACGGGAGAAGGGCTGAAGGCAGCGCTCAACGTGGATTTGACCGGAGCTTTCGCATGTTTTAAAGTTGATTTTACGCCGGAAGGCTATTGCACAGCACTGTGCAGAAGGAAAATAAATGAAGAAATTACTGATCTACCTGAAGGATTATAAAAAAGAGAGTATACTGGCGCCCTTGTTTAAACTGCTGGAGGCTGCCTTTGAACTGATGGTTCCCCTTGTTATGGCGGGAATCATCGACAGAGGTATCGAGGCGGCGGATAAGGGTTATATTCTGAAGATGGGCCTGGTGCTGGCTGCTCTGGCGCTGGTGGGCCTGGTGTCCGCGATCACGGCACAGTTTTTTGCGGCGAGAGCGGCGGTTGGTTTTTCCACCAAGCTGCGCGACGGACTGTTTGCCCATATTCAGAGCCTGAGCTTCTCCGATATCGATAAGGTCGGTACGGCGGCGCTTCTGACCCGCATGACCAGCGACATCAACCAGGTGCAGTCCGGCGTCAACATGGTACTGCGTCTGTTCTTACGTTCCCCCATCATCGTATTCGGTGCCATGATCATGGCCTTCACCATCGATGTGAAGTGCGCGCTGGTCTTTGTCTGCGCCATTCCGCTGCTTGCCATCGTTGTGTTCGGCATCATGGCATGGAGCCTTCCCATGTACAAAAAAGTGCAGAGCAAGCTGGACAGCGTGCTGCGTCTCACCCGTGAGAACCTGACCGGTGTCCGCGTGATCCGTGCTTTTCACAGGGAGGAGCGCGAGGAGGAGAGATTCACGGAGGAGAATTCCGCGCTCTCCGGACTGCAGATGCTGGTGGGACGAATCAGTGCCATCACCAATCCCGCGACTTATGTGATCGTCAACGCAGCAGTGATCCTGCTGATCTACATGGGCGCTGTCAGAGTCAATATCGGTACTCTGAGCCAGGGCCAGGTGGTTGCGATCTTAAACTATATGTCCCAGATCCTTGTTGAGCTTATCAAGCTTGCCAACCTCATCGTCACCATCACCAAGGCGCTTGCCTGCGCAGACCGCGTGGCAGCAGTCTTTGAGATCGGTGCGGAGGAGTCGGATGGACAGAAGAAAACAGAAGCGGCAGCAGCAGTCTCCGGACAGAGCACTGCGGCAATTGCCGAGCCGACCGCAGGACAGGGCGCGAAAGCGCCGGAAAATGGGCAGAATCTGCCTTCAGATACCGCATTCATACGCTTCAACCATGTCTCCCTGACTTACAAGAATGCGTCCGAGGAGACTTTGACAGATATTGATTTCTCAGTCCGAAAGGGTGAGACCGTGGGCGTCATCGGAGGTACCGGCTCCGGTAAGACCTCCCTTGTGAACCTGATCCCCGGTTTTTATCCTGCAACCAAGGGTGAGATCATGTTAGACGGCAGGAATTTAAGCGACTATTCCGACGAGGAACTGCGCGGACGCATGGGCATCGTGCCCCAGAAGGCCGTTCTTTTCCAGGGAACCATCAGAAGCAATCTCCTGTGGGGCAAATCAGATGCCACAGAGGAAGAGATGTGGGAGGCTTTGAGCCCTGCCCAGGCGAAGGAGATCGTGGAGGGCAAGGAAGGGAAGCTGGATGAGAAGGTGGCCAAGGAGGGCAGCAACTTCTCCGGCGGTCAGAGACAACGTCTCACCATCGCGAGAGCCCTGATCAGAAAGCCCGAGATCCTGATCCTCGATGACAGTGCTTCAGCCCTTGACTATGCCACCGACGCGGCACTGCGCGCATCCCTGCGCACACTTTGTGACGACACCACCGTATTCATCGTATCCCAGCGCGCAAGCTCCATCCGCCATGCGGACAAGATCCTGGTGCTGGACGACGGTGAGCTTGCGGGCATCGGCACCCACGACGAGCTGCTGAAGAGCTGTGAGGTCTACAAGGAGATCTACTACTCACAGTATCCCGATGAGAAGAACAAGTAGGAAGGAGGAAGGAAGATGAATCAGAGTAAGTTTTCCACCTGGAAAAAGATCTTTAAATACATCAGAAAATACAGCTTTGCTGTGGTCCTTTCTCTGGTGCTTGCCGCGGTGACCGTGGTTCTCACACTGTGGATCCCTCTGCTTACAGGTGACGCTGTGGACCTGATGATCGGCAGGGGCGCTGTGGATATTGCAGGCATCGGCCGGATCTTACTGAAGATCGGCATTGCCGTGGCAGTCACAGCCATCGCCCAGTGGATCATGAATACCTGCAATAATTACATTACCTATCATGTGGTAAAAGATGTGAGAGAGGACGCCTTCCGCAAGCTGCAGGTGCTTCCTCTGAAATATATGGACGCGCATCAGACCGGCGATGTGGTGAGCCGCGTCATCGCGGATGTCGACACCTTCGCGGACGGCCTGCTTATGGGCTTTACCCAGTTTTTCACAGGTGTATTGACCATTTTCGGCACCCTTGGCTTCATGCTGATGACCAACTGGGTGATCACGCTGGTGGTGGTTGTGATCACACCCGTATCCTTCCTGGTTGCCCGTTTTATCGCTACCAGGACCCACGATATGTTCCTGCTGCAGAGCAAGACCCGCGGCGAACAGACCGCTTTCGTGGAGGAGATGGTAGGCTACCAGAAGGTGGTCAAGACCTTCTCCAAAGAGGAGGAAGTGAAGAGTACATTTGCGGAGATCAACAGCAGGCTGGAAAAATGCTCCTTAAGAGCGATCTTTTTCTCCTCCATCACCAACCCCTCCACACGTTTTGTCAACAGCCTGGTGTATGCGAGCGTAGGTATTTTCGGCGCGCTGTTTGCCATCAGGGGCGGCATCTCCGTGGGACGACTGAGCAGCTTCTTAAGCTATGCAAATCAGTACACCAAGCCCTTCAACGAGATCTCAGGCGTTATCACCGAGCTGCAGAACGCACTTGTCTGCGCCTCCAGAATCTTTGAACTTATCGAGGAGGAGCCCCAGACCGCGGATGCTAAGGACGCAAGAGTGCTTGACGAGGCTCGGGGAAGAGTGGAGCTTAGCGATGTAAGATTCTCCTATGTACCCGAGAAGCCCCTGATCAGAGACTTTAACTTAAAGGTAGAGCCCGGCCAGAGGGTTGCCATCGTAGGTCCCACAGGCTGCGGCAAGACCACCCTAATCAATCTGTTAATGCGTTTTTATGATGTGGACAAGGGCGGCATCAGGGTGGACGGTACCGACATCAGAGACATGACCAGAGGAAGCTTACGCACCAACTTCGGCATGGTGCTGCAGGACACCTGGCTCAGAGCCGGAACTATAAGGGACAATATCGCCATGGGCAGAGAGGATGCAACCGACAAGGAGATCATCCGCGCGGCCAAGGCGGCACACGCCCACAGTTTTATCAGACGACTTCCCGACGGCTATGACACCGTGATCGGAGAGGACGGCGGCAGTCTTTCCCAGGGACAGAGGCAGCTTCTGTGCATTGCAAGAGTTATGCTGACTTTGCCTCCCATGCTGATCTTAGACGAAGCGACCAGCTCCATCGATACCAGAACCGAGCTGCAGATCCAGAATGCCTTTGCCAAAATGATGGAGGGCAGAACCAGCTTCATCGTTGCTCACCGCTTAAGCACAATCCGCGAGGCTGACATCATACTCGTCATGAAGGACGGTAATATCATCGAGCAGGGCAATCACGAGAGCCTGTTATCCGCGGGCGGTTTCTACGCAAAATTGTATAACAGTCAATTTGCAGGATAATTATGTATTCTATTTTGTGCGCATACGTGTTATAATCACACAGTATGCGCATTTTTTTGCAAAAAAAGCATACCTGAATTGAGAAGATCCAAGCAAGACTACATAAACAGAAAGGTGACACAAGCTATGGAGAAATTACAGTATCGTAATGTCTTTGCCGAGCTTGGCAAGACAGACGAAGAGATCGAAGCAAGATTAAAGGAGGTCGTTCACGGCTTCTTCTACGGCGAGGACAAGGTGTACTTCGCTGTCGGAGATGACATGGGCTACCTTGAAGATACAGGCAATCATGATGCCAGAACCGAGGGCATGTCCTACGGCATGATGATGTGCGTACAGCTTGACATGAAGGAAGAGTTCGACCGCATCTGGAAGTGGGCCAAGACCTACATGTACCAGACCGAGGGCGAGTTTGAAGGATATTTTGCATGGTCCTGCAAGGTGACCGGCGAGAAGAACGCCCAGGGTCCCGCACCCGACGGCGAGGAGTATTTTGCAATGGCTCTGTTCTTCGCATCCCACAGATGGGGTGACGGAGAGGGCATCTTCAATTACTCCCATGAGGCAAAGGAGATCTTAAGAGCCTGCATCCACAAGGGCTATGAGGGCCGCATCGGCGCTCCCATGTGGAATCACGAGAACAAGCTGATCCTGTTTGTTCCCGGCATCGACTTCACCGATCCTTCCTATCATCTGCCTCATTTTTACAACCTGTTTGCACAGTGGGCATATGAGGAGGACAGAGAGTTCTGGGCGCAGGCAAGCAAGGCCAGCCGAGAGTTCCTGGTAAAGGCATGCCACCCCGTTTCCGGCATGAA
>JAZULD010000161.1:0-3219 GCA_045643625.1 Acetatifactor sp.
TTCTTCAGCATCATTGCAACCAGGTTCTTGCCGATGTCATGGATATCACCCTCAACCGTAGCAATTACCACGGTAGGCATATCACCCTCTGCGGCATCGGTTGCAAGCAGGGGTTCCAGCACCTCAATGGAATTCTTCATAGCCTCAGCACTTGCGATCAGCTGGGGCAGGAAATATTTTCCCTTGTCAAAAAACTCACCGACCTGATTAATAGCCGGCAAAAGAACTTCGTTCAACAGTTCCTGTGCTTCCGCACCCTTGTTAAGGGCCTGTTTCGTGATATCAGCGATACCGTTTCTGTTGCCCTTAAGAACTGCGTTCTTCAGGTTCTCCTTAGCAAGCTGCACTTCATCGGCAACAGCTGCGCCACCTGAAACGCCGTCTGAAGATGTATTCTCTTTC
Organism: Acetatifactor sp.; assembly: GCA_045643625.1. Taxonomy (GTDB): domain Bacteria; phylum Bacillota; class Clostridia; order Lachnospirales; family Lachnospiraceae; genus Acetatifactor. Next base: position 403 of record JAZULD010000161.1, read on the forward strand.
ACAGCCTCTGCAGCATCTGCCTTGTTCTCAGCCGCACCGGCTGCCTTCAGCTTCTCTTCCAGCTTCTTCTGTTCCAGCGCTTCCTTCTTCTCTCGATTCTCCTTCACATATCCGGCGTAATCGATGTAGCGGAGCACGCTGTCTTCCTTCTTAAGGAGCAGGTCTGTTGCAAAAGCACAGCTCACAAGCAGCTCCTGGGAAGGATTGGCAATCGCCATGGTCAGACCTTCTCTGATCGCAAGAGTCAGAAAAGCGGTATTGACAAAGCTTCTTTCGGGCATACCGAAAGAAATATTGGAAAGACCGCAAATAGTTGCCAGGCCTCTTTCCTTGCAGTAACGAATGGTCTCAAGTGTCTCAAGACCTGCGCTGGGGTTGGCGCCGACTGTTGTCACCAGACCATCCACTACGATGTCCTCGTCGCACATACCAAGCTCCATAGCTCTGTTGTAAAGAGTCTGAATGATCTGCTTTTTCTCCTCAAGGTCCTTAGGAAGTCCCGCGTCGCTTAAGGGAAGCAGAATAAACATTGCGCCGTATTTTTTTACCAGGGGAAGGAGCTTCTCGAACTTCTCGGTCTCAAGGGAGACGGAATTGACGAGTGCTCTTCCGGGATATCTTCGAAGTGCTGCCTCCAGTACATCCACATGGCTGGAATCCAGGGATAAAGGCAGGTTGGAAACACCGCTGATCTCCTCGATGGACTTCAGCATCATTTCCTTCTCATCGATGCCGCCCATACCCATGTTGACATCAAGTACCGCAGCGCCGCAGGCTTCCTGCTCCTCGGCAAAGCTTAATACCTTATCCATCTTGCCTTCACGAAGCTCAGCCTGAAGAGCCTTCTTGCCGGTAGGATTGATGCGCTCGCCGACGATCATAAAACCATCGTCGAGTCCGAAGGAAACGGTCTGACGCTCACTGCAAAGATGTCTGATGCCCTTTGCCTTGCGAGGCGCGTTGTGAGCGATATTTCTTCCAAAACGGCTTGAAACAGCCGCGATATATTCGGGTGCGGTACCGCAGCAGCCGCCGAGAACAGTTGCTCCCGCGTCTGCAAGGATCTGCATTTCCGCAGCAAAAGCCTCTGCATCCATACTGTAGCAGGTCTTGCCTTCCTCATCCACATAGGGAAGTCCTGCATTGGGCTTGGCAATGATCGGGATATCGGTGACAGACACCATCTCCTCGATCACATTCTTCATAAGGTCGGGGCCTGAAGAACAGTTGGCACCGATCGCACAGGCACCCAGGTTCTCAAGGACGATTGCGGCAGTCCTGGCATCTGTGCCGTAAAGAGTTCTGCCATTGCCTTCAAAGGTAAGAGTCGCCATGACGGGAAGCTCGGACACTTCCTTGGCTGCGATAAGTGCAGCTCTCGTCTCGGCAAGACTCATCATAGTCTCAACTACAAGCAGATCCACGCCTGCTTTTTCAAGCATAATGATCTGTTCCTTGTAAATATCGATCAGATCTTCAAGCTCCATGGGACCCATGGGACGCAGTGCAATACCTGTCATGGTAAGGTCGCCTGCAATATACACCTTGCGGTCCTTCGCGCTTGCTGCGGCCTCTTTGGAGATTCCCACAAGTGTGTTGATGATCTCCTCCATGTTCTCATACAGGCCATACTCGGCAAGCTTGATTCTATTTGCTGTAAACGTCGGAGCATATAATATATCGGAACCGGCTGCAACGTATGCTTTCTGCAGTGCCAGCATCACATCGGGATGCTCGGTGATCCATTTCTCGGGGCAAACACCCGCGGGCATTCCTGCCTTGACCAGATTGGATCCGGTGGCACCGTCCAGGTAGAGCATCTGTTTTTCTGCCAGTTTGATGAATTCTTGTTTTGTCATAGAAAAACACACTTTCCCATAATAATTATTTTCTATCATAGCATATAATTCTTAACATAGTAAAGGAGTGAATTTAACATCTTGCATCCCCAAAACAGATATATTCTTGCGAAAAAGGTTAAAATATGGTAAATTACATTTATGTGTGATAAGAGCAAATTTATCTGAATGTTATCTGTTTTTTATCGGAGGTTCTGCAATGAAACATAAATTACTCCTCGTCCTGCTGATGGTCATGACTGTGATGCTGTTTGCCGGATGCGGTGAAGATCCCGAACTCGCAAGATTTAAGAAAAAGGTCGATTCCTTCTGCAGCGATGTCAGCTCTCTTGACGCCAAGATCAACAATCTGAAGCCTGAGAAAGCCAACTCAGTTATGCAGATGCTTGGTTACTTCGACAAGGTCGACGAGGAATTCAAGGATTTCGCCAAGATCTCCTTCCCCGAGCGCTTCAGTAACCTGGATCAGCTGGCACAGGAAGCAAGCGAATACATGACCGAGGCTGTTGCGTACTATCACCTGGCTTACGAAGGCGGCAAATATGACGCTCCCAAGGCCGAATACGCAAGCGAGAACCAGGCAAGAGCAATGAAGCGTATCCACATCATTCTCGATGTTCTCCGCGGCGACACTCCCACTGAGGAAGGCATTCAGATCGAATATTAAAAACTGCAAAAATAAGGCGTGACTTTCGGGTCACGCCTTTTTATTATATCGATTTTTTCTGTTCCTGATTTCTACTTATCTGCAAGATCAACAAGTGCATCTCCTGCAATTCTGTAGGTAGTCCACTCATTCATGGGTACAGCGCCAAGGCTTAAATAGAAGTCGATGCTGGGATGATTCCAATCAAGGCACCACCATTCCAGTCTTCCGCAGCCTCTCTCCACAGCGATTCTGCCAAGCTCCTTGATGAGCGCCTTGCCGTAGCCCTTCTTGCGGTATTCGGGCTTCACA
>JAZULD010000162.1:0-7300 GCA_045643625.1 Acetatifactor sp.
AAATTGCGGTATTTCGGGCTGTATGAGCTGCCGTAGATCGCATCTTTATCAAAGTCTGTGAACCACAGCTTGGTATCCGCAAGAAGAGGATCCAAAGCGATCAGTCCCGCAGGTACATTTTCTCCCATCAGATGAAAACCGTCCACATGATATTCATCCGTCCATGAATGCAGAATATCCGCGATCTTAAGGGTGTTGACCCCTGCCGGGAAATACATCTGCATCACAAGCTCCATGTTGTTCTCGTGAAGCTTTTTTACAAGATTCTTGAACTCAACGGAAGCATCCTCTCCCGCTGCATAGGAAGCCTTGGGCGCATAGTAGAAGCCCTTTGTATAGCCCCAGTAATTCAGGCGCTCCTTCTCCTTCTTGACGATCATAGGAGTACCGGTGCGCTCCTCGCATCCAACAAGCTCAATAAATTCATATGCCGGCTGAAGCTCAAGAGTGGTCACGCCAAGCTGCTTCAGATAATCGATCTTCTCGATAATGCCCGCAAAGGTTCCCCTGTTCACAACACCCGAGGACTCATCCATGGTAAAACCGCGCACATGAAGACAGTAAACAAAAGCATCCTCGTAGTCGATCCTGGGATTCACATCGTTCTCCCAGTTGAAATCGGCGGGAATAATGGCACGAAGCTCACCTGCCGCTCTCTTTAAGCCGTAGGGCTTACTCTTAAGATACGCCTTCGCCTGCACATCGGGAACGATGCTCTCGCCCTCGTAAAAGGCATAGCTGACCTTGGAAGGATCATATCCCTCCACAGCCATGGTATACTGATGACCGGTGCGATGCGCATGATCGGCAGGTACTCTTGCAAGTTCCCTGCCGGTAGCTCTCTCAAACAGGACAACACCGGGTGCATCCGATGCGGACGCAAATGTGAAAGTCATCCTTTTTACTCCTGAAGAAGCTTCTGAATTCTTCACTTCGGTCATGTCCTTTTTCTCCCTTCCGGTCTGTACTTTTTTGAAAAAACACTATTTTTATTATAATGTATTGCACAAAAAATCACAAGCAATTATACTTGAGGTGAAATAGATGCGCTCCGGCGCTCACACAAAAAGGAGATCCCAAAATGGCAAAGAATTACGATGATGACGAGAACATGACCGTCGAGCTGGAGCTCGAGGACGGCCAGCAGGTTACTCTTGATATTATTACCATTATCAGCGTTGATGGTGAGGATTATATCGCCCTCTCCCCTCAGGTTGACGACGAAGTCAGCATGGAGGACCGCGAGGTCTGGTTCTACGGTTATTCCGAGAATCCCGATGACCCTAACGAGGAGCCCGAGCTTCGCTACATCGAGGACGATGACGAGTACGATGCAGTTGCAGACGCATTCGACGAGTGGCTCGACAACCTTGAGTTCATGGAAGAGTGGACCGGCGAGGAAGACTAATTTTATAGCAGTGGATTTAAAAATCCGGAAACCAGTCTGGGGTGATCCTTCGTACCTGCAAGGTAGGAAAGCTCCAGACTTTTTTTCGCCCTTGTCATGCCCACGTAAAAAACTCTGCGCTCCTCTTCCCGGTATCTTCTCTCTTCTGCCTGCTCCTCCCTGGACTTCTTCTCCTTTTCGGCAGCACTTCCCCGTCTCCGCCTCGGATAATTGCCCTCATTGCATCCGGGAATAAAAACATGGTCAAACTCAAGGCCTTTAGCGGAGTGGACTGTCATTAAATGGATGTTGGGAGGTATCGTGTCGAGCTTCGATTGCCTATTGGATGCAGTTTGATCTCTTTCATGATCAATTTCATTATTTCTTTTCATATTTTTTGTTCTTCTATTTCTTTCATCCTCCCCGTCGATCTCTTCAAGCCACTCCTTGATATTCTCATATTGCTTCGCCTCAGTACTCATCCAGTCAAGAATGCTTTCATACTCATCAAGCAGACCAGCTTCATCGCCTGCAAGGTCCTTCAAGTATTTATCATACTCCATGACCTTTCGTATAAAAGGCACCGCAAGAAAAGGCGGTCTGACGGCAAGCATCTGCAGGTCATGAAGGAATATGCGGGCTGTCTTTAAAGTTTCATCTGCGTTCTGCAATGCTTCATACACAAACGAACTCGGACTTACCCTCGCATTTCGCTCGGCGCTCCTCTCATATCTTGCCGCATTTCTCTCACATATTTGGGCAAGCTTCTCAACATCTCCCTCACTGCCAAGCAGCAATTCCCTGTCAAACTTACGCTCCGGTTTATTAGCGATCCTCAGAAGACTATCCTGCAGGATGTCAGGATTTGCGCAATGAACCGCCAGCCGCAAGTACGCGATAATATCCCGCGAAACCGTATGACTGTACAGATCGATGCTTTCCTCGGGAGCTGTAAATTTCAGTCTTGCGCTCTTTAGCTTACTTGCAAAACAGATCAGTTCAACATTTGTTCTGAAGAGCACTGCAGCATTTTCCTTCTCCTGGATCCCCCTCAGTTTGTCAATGATATACGCATCCTGTTCAGTACTTGACAGGAATCCCCGAACATACACCGGACGCTCTCTGTGACCGTCAGGACGGGCCGCAAGCAGGTCCTTGGTAAATCTGTTGTGATTAGCGTTAATGACCCTTAATGAGGCTTGTACGACGCTCTCAGGGCTTCTGTAGTTGATATTAAGCAGCAACGTCTCTGCGCTGTACTCCTCCTTAAAACGCTGCAGCAGCAGGGGATCCGAGCCCCTGAAGGCATAGATGGACTGATCGTCATCGCCTACCGCAAACACCTCACCGCCCGGCGGCTTCAGCAGTTTCAGGATACGATACTGCTCGGGATTGATGTCCTGGAATTCATCCAGAAGAATATGACTGTACATTGCCTGAAAACGTGCCCTGACAGCCCCATCTGTCTCAAGCAGCTGCGCACATTCGTGAATCATATCGTCGTAGTCGATGGCACCGCTTCGAATCCTTGCGATCTCATAGGAATGCAGGATGTCATCAAAATGCTCCTTAAGAACAGGGTCTATTTTTGCTAATGTCCTTTCTCTGTCACCGGTATTCTTATAAAAACCGATGGCATCCGTAAGCTCCTTAATAAGTCGGTTTTCTTCCTGTTGTCTGCGAAGGTCTGCGCTGTTTTGTGTTTCAGGGCGCATTTTATCAAGGAGCGGGCGCAAAAGGTCCCTCTTCATCTTTGCAGTCATCAGTTTTTGATTGTTTGGTAAATGGTTGGATTTTTTGAGAATTTCAAGAAATAGAGAATGAAAAGTACCGAATCTGACGGGTAGATTTTGATCGGCAAGCTGCAGGAAACGATTTTTCATAGAAGCTGCGGCTTCCCGTGTGAAGGTAAGGACAAGGATCTTGTCCGGAGGGATGTGTTTTTCTTTGATCAGGAAGAGCGTTCTTCGCGTGATCACGGTCGTTTTACCGGAGCCGGGCCCCGCCAATACCAGCAGGGGCCCGCTTCCGTGTGTCACAGCCTTTCGCTGTGCTTCATTCAAATTACTGAGCACTTTCGAGAAGTTCAATACCCTTCTTGATTCTTGCGATGGTCTCCTCCTTGCCGAGAACTTCCATGATCTCGGTAGCACCGGCGGGAGTCATCTGCTTGCCGCTCACTGCGGTACGAATAGGCCACATTACATAGCCGTTCTTCACACCCTTCTCCTCCACATATTTTACAAGAGTCTGATACAGCCCGTCATTGCTGTAATCCTCCTGTGCTTCCAGAATGGGAAGCATATCCTTCAGAACCGCAAGAGAGGTCTCTGAATTGGTCTTCATCTTCTTGTGAGTGTACATTGCGGGATCGTACTCAGGCAGCTCCTCGAAGAAATCGATATGGCCTGCGATATCGGGGAATACCTCGATACGGGTCTTGACCATGCCTGCAATCTTCTTTAAATCAAGGTCCTTCTTGATGACTTCTCTGATGTAGGGCTCTGCCTTGGCAAAAAATGCATCGTTGTCCATTGCCTTTAAGTACTCGCCGTTCATCCAGCGCAGCTTAACGATATCAAAAACTGCAGGGGACTTGCTGATTCTGTGGTAATCAAACTCGTTGATCAGCTCCTCTAAGGAGAAGATCTCACGGTTGTCCTCAGGGCTCCAGCCGAGAAGTGCGATGTAGTTAACGATAGCGTCTACCAGGAAGCCCTGCTCAACAAGATCCTCGAAGGAGGAATGTCCGCTTCTCTTGGACAGCTTCTTATGGTTCTCATCGGTCAGAAGAGGCAGATGTACATATGCGGGGCTCTCCCAGCCGAAGGCATCATACAGTCTCTGGTACTTGGGGGAAGAGCTTAAATACTCGTTGCCGCGTACAACATGAGTGATATTCATGGTGTGGTCATCTACAACGTTTGCAAAATTGTAGGTGGGGAAGCCGTCGGACTTCATCAGGATCATATCGTCCAGTTCAGCGTTCTCAACGGTGATATCTCCGTACAGCTCGTCGTGGAAGGTGGTAGTACCCTCGTTGGGGGTGTTCTGACGAATGACAAAAGGCTTGCCTGCAGCAAGATTAGCCTCGATCTCCTCCTTGGAGAGGGACAGGCAGTGCTTGTCATATACGCTGATCTCCTTGCCCTCGATGACCTCGGTCTTCAGGGTAGCAAGTCTCTCCTTGTCGCAGAAGCAATAATATGCCTCGCCCTTATCGATCAGCTCCTTAGCGTACTTCATGTAGATACCGGTTGCCATACGCTCACTCTGAACGTAAGGGCCGAAGCCTCCGTCAAGGTCAGGACCTTCGTCGTGCTTAAGACCGGTAGCAGCCAGGGTGCGGTAAATGATCTCGGTTGCGCCCTCTACAAGACGCTCCTGGTCGGTATCCTCAATACGAAGGATAAAATCACCGCCCTCATGCTTGGCGATCAGGTACTCATACAGACCGGTGCGGAGGTTGCCCACATGCATTCTTCCGGTAGGACTGGGTGCAAAACGTGTTCTGATTTTTGTCATAGTTCTCCTCATTTCTCAGATAGATGCTCTATCGGTATTATATAGTTTCATCGGGGACCCGCTTATCTGCGGACTCCTTAAATTTGGACAATTCCTTAGCGGCCTGCACAATGGGCACGTTGGTTCCCGCGCCGGCTACACAGCCTCCGGGACATGCCATACCCTCGATCAGGCAGCCGTTCATGCGGCCTGCCTTGGCAAGTGCAAGCACCTTACGGCAATCTGCCAGGCCCTCTGCGTGCTCAATGCGAACCTCAGTGCCGGGATAATAGGTCTTGATGCAATCCTCGATAGCGCTTGCAACACCGCCGGCTACACCGTAGCCTCGGCCTGCGCCTGTTGCGTCCTTCATCTCATCCATGGCCTTGATCTCGTCGAGCAGGATGCCCTTGGCCTCAAACATGCCGACAAGCTCCTCGAAGGTAATTACGAAATCCACATCGGAGCGGACCGTTCTTCGGCTAGCTTCCAGCTTCTTGGAAGCGCAGGGACCGATAAATACAACGCTTGCTTCGGGATGTTCCTTTTTGATAATTCTTGCTGTTGCAACCATAGGGGTCAGCTCATTGCTGATCTTGTCCGCATTCTCGGGGAAAAAGTGCTTGATCAGCACTGCCCAGGAGGGACAACAGGATGTGAGCGCGAAGCTCTGATTGCCGCTGGCAACCTCCTTCACGTAGTGCTCTGCTTCCGCCATACAGCCCATATCGGCGCCGATCGCGGTCTCATATACATCTGCAAAACCAAGCTCCTTTAACGCGGTCTTAAACATATCAGGAGTCACCTTGGGACCGAACTGACCTACAAAAGCAGGTGCGACCTGCGCAATGATGGTCTTGCCCGACTGCATCGCACGGATCAGCTGGAAGATCTGGGACTTATCGGCGATGGCGCCGAAAGGACAGCTTACCATGCACATACCGCAGGATACACATGCCTCGTTATCGATGGTGGCACGACCCAGTCTGTCTGATTTGATGGCTCCCACACCGCATGCAGCCTTGCAGGGACGCTCCTTGTGACAGATGGCATCATAGGGGCAAACCGACTGACACTTGCCGCACTTGACACACTTCTCCTGGTCGATGACGGACTTGCCGTTCACCACCTCGATAGCGCCTCTGGGGCAGACCAGACGGCAGGGATGTGCAACACAGCCCATGCAGGAATCGGTCACCTCGTAGCGGTTCTCGGGACAGGCATTGCAGGCAGAAGGAATAACCTGCATTAACGGGGGCTCGTAATATTTTTCATCAATATTACTCTCCTCGATGCCCTCGGTCAGATGACCGGGATGGTCACGATTCTCGGGACGCAGGCTCATACCCATAGCCAGACGAAGTCTCTCACGGATGATCGCACGCTCACGGTAAACGCTCTCCCAGTAGCGGGGCTCCTCGTAATCGACGATCTGATAAGGCAGCGCCTCCATATCGTCCTTCAGATTCTGTGAATTGTACGCGAGGTTTGCAACCTCTTTGAATACTCTGCGGCGTCTCAGCCTTACCGGAGTATCCATACCTCTCATGTTATTTATCATAGGCACCTCTCATTTTTAGAGTATCAGGCTTCCGATCTGGAATACCAGCACGGACACGATCCATGCAAAACAGATCAGAAACGCTGTCAGCTTTAAAGTGAATGCGGTAGAACCGCTCTCTTTCCTGATGGTGGCAAGGGTAGCCACACAAGGCACGTACAACAAGCAGAATAACATCAGGCAGTACGCATTTAAAGGTCCGAAATCGGGGTTGACCGCGTGGATATTGTTAAGCATCACGGACATTCCGTTCACATCTGCAGCGTTATTGACGCCGAACAGCACGGAGAAGCTGGATACAACGACTTCCTTGGCGGAGATACCGGACAGAAGGGCCACACCGATCTGCCACATGCCAAGGCCTGCGGGACGAAGCAGGGGAACCAGCAATTTGCCGATCATAGCGCCGAAGCTGTCGCCTGCGTTCTCAACCATACCGGTCATGCCGAAATTCAGCAGGAACCAGATGATGATGCTTGCCAGGAAAATAACGGTTCCGGCCTTGGACAGGTAATCCTTCAATTTATTCCACACATAAATGCGAATGGTGCGGGCATTGGGTCTCTTGTACTCGGGAAGTTCGATCAGCAGAGAATCGTTGGTCTTGCCCTTCTCAAATACCTTGCCGATGATGGCGACACTGATCGCTACGACCACGCCGATCACATACATGGAAAGAGACGCCAGCACTGCATATTTTTTGAAAAACATTCCGGAGAGGAATACATACACGGGAAGTCTCGCCGAACAGGACATAAAGGGAATGACCACCATGGTCCTTCTTCTGTCCCGCTCTGTCTCCAGCGCTCTTGTTGCCATGATCGCGGGAACGGTACATCCAAAGCCCA
>JAZULD010000163.1:0-8992 GCA_045643625.1 Acetatifactor sp.
TTGGGATGCGCACGCAGCCAGCTGGGGTTGGTGTTGGTGGAGAATCTGGAATGTACCAGAGCAATGGCAGACTCGTAGTCCCCATCCTGTAAGTCGGCAAAAAAGGTACGAAGCTGGCTTACCAGGAACATGCCCTTGTAGACGATGGTACGTCCGGATAAGGAGGGCACATAGGTGTTCTCATTACTCTGTTCAAAAACGCGACGGATCACGTACAGTTTTCTGTCAAAATCAAGGTCGGTCTTAAGACCTGCAGGTCTCTGAATAAATGCCTGGTAGATGAAGGGGCAGCTCTCAAGAGCCTTGGTGCCAAGCACCTTGGGGTAGGTCTTGACCTTTCTCCAGCCTAAGAACTTCAGGCCTTCCTTGCCTACGATGACCTCGAACATCTTCATTGCGCGGCTGCGCTTCAGCTCGTTCTGAGGGAAGAAGAACATACCGACTGCGTACCCTCTCTCGCCGCCGATCTTGATGCCTTCCTCTGCGCAGACCTTCTTAAAGAACTTGTGAGGGATCTGGGTCAGAATACCGACACCGTCACCGGTCTTGCCTTCGCCGTCCTTACCTGCACGGTGCTCCAGCTTCTCAACGATTCTGAGTGCATCGTCCACAACATTGTGGGTCTTGGCGCCGTGAATGTTCACGATGGCACCGATACCGCAGTTGTCGTGCTCAAAAGATGCATCATATAAACTCATTTGCTTTTCTTCTGTTTGTTTCATTGTTATGCCTCCTTTTTCCGGGATAAAGCCGCCTCGATCAGGCCTCTGAAAAGAGGATGAGGCGCATCCGGACGTGACTTGAACTCAGGATGTGCCTGAGTCGCCACAAAATAAGGATGATCTTCGATCTCGATCATTTCTACGATATAGCCGTCGGGAGATGTACCTGACAGGGTCATGCCCTTCTCCGTCAGCATACCGCGGTAGTCATTATTGACTTCATATCTGTGTCTGTGACGCTCTGTAATGCTCTCTGTGCCGTACAGCGCTCTGGCCTTGGTGCCCTCCTTGAGAGAGCAGGGGTAGGAACCGAGTCGCAGGGTGCCGCCCAGATCCACAACGCCCTTCTGATCGGGCAGCAGGCAGATCACGGGATGAGCAACATCGGGCTCAAATTCATTACTGGAAGCGTCCAGCTTACATACATTTCTTGCAAATTCGATGATGGCGATCTGCATGCCCAGGCAGATGCCAAGGTAGGGAAGCTTGTTCTCTCTTGCGTACTGCGCAGCCACTACCATTCCCTCGATGCCTCGCTTGCCGAAGCCGCCGGGAACGATGACGCCGTCAACGTCCTTTAAATATTCTTCTACGTTTTCATCGGTCAGAAGTTCGGAATCAATCCACTTGATATGAACCTCGGACTTATTGGCGATACCGCCGTGTTTTAAGGACTCCACCACACTAAGGTAAGCGTCGTGCAGCTCTACATATTTGCCCACCAGTGCGATGGTCACGCTGTGCTTCGGATTCTGGAAATCATCGACCATCTGTCTCCACTGTGCAAGATCGGGCTCGGGGCAGGGAATGTGCAGACATTCGCATACCGCATGCGCCAATCTTTCCTCCTCCATCATCAGAGGTACTTCATAGAGGGACTTGGCATCCAGATTCTGCAGCACATGGTTCTTGGAAACGTTGCAGAACAGCGCGATCTTTTCTCTCATGTGATCGTCCACGGGATAGTCGGAACGGCACACCAGAATGTCGGGCCAGATACCCATGCTCTGCAGAGCCTTAACACTCATCTGGGTGGGCTTGGTCTTCATCTCGCCGGAAGCCTTTAAGTAGGGGATCAGAGTAACCTGGATCATGATGGCGTTCTCTCTGCCCACCTCGGCCTGGAACTGACGGAAGGCCTCAAGGAAGGGCTGGCTCTCGATATCACCTACGGTGCCGCCGATCTCGATGATGGAGATGGTGTCGGGGTCGCCCTCTTTTTGCTTATGGATGCGGTCCTTGATCTCATTGGTGATGTGGGGGATGACCTGAACGGTACCTCCGCCGTAATCACCGTGGCGCTCCTTCTGCAGAACGGACCAGTAGATCTTACCGGTGGTCACATTGGAGTTAAAATCAAGGCTCTCGTTGATGAATCTCTCGTAATGACCAAGGTCCAGATCGGTCTCTGTTCCGTCGTCCGTTACGAAAACTTCACCATGCTGTATCGGGTTCATTGTGCCCGGATCCACATTGATGTAGGGATCGAATTTCTGCATGGTTACGTGATAGCCTCTTGCCTTGAGCAGTCTTCCCAGAGAAGCCGCTGTAATTCCTTTTCCCAGACCGGAGACCACTCCGCCTGTCACAAATACATACTTAACCATAATTTACTCCTTACATTTCACCGGGTACCGTTTACTTCTTATTCGCCGCTTGCACCGTAGTTGGAAAGCACTCTTGCGGAAGGATCGTTAACATCACAGCCCTCCCACTCCTTGTTGGGCATCCAGAAATCTACGACCATCTCGGCCTGACCGGGATAGAACTTCTCGAAGATCTCTCTGTAGAGGAGAGACTCCTTGGTGAAGGGTGTTGCAAAAGTATACTGTGCACACTTTGCCTCGAACTCTTCATCGGTATATTTGCTCTCTGCAAATGCCTTTAAGTAGTCCACCATGGAGTGACCTACCGCATCGGAGAACGCTGCCTTTTCTCTCATCAGAATGGACTGAGGCAGGTAATCGCCTTCAAAAGCATGTCTGAGCAGGTATTTACCCTTGTTGTAAACGTTCATCTTCTTGGCGGGATCGATGCTCATTACATACTGAACAAAATCAAGATCGCCGAAGGGAACTCTTGCTTCCAGAGAGTTTACGGAGATACATCTGTCTGCACGAAGTACATCGTACATGTAGAGCTCTCTGATTCTCTTGGCTGCTTCCTCCTGGAAGGCCTCGGGTGAAGGAGCAAAGTCTGTATACTTATATCCGAAGAGCTCATCGGAGATCTCACCGGTCATCAGTACTCTGATATCGGTGGTCTCATGGATCGCCTTGCAGACAAGGTACATACCGATGCTTGCTCTTGTGGTGGTGATGTCGTAGGTTCCGAGAAGATGAACAACATCCTCAAGTGCTGCCAGAACATCGTCCTTGGTGATAATTACTTCTGTGTGGTCGCTTCCGATGTAATCGGCAACTTCCTTCGCATACTTTAAGTCGATAGCGTCGGTGCTCATACCGATCGCAAAGGTCTTAATGGGCTTGTCCATCAGCTTCTGAGAAACTGCACAGACGAGGGAACTGTCAAGGCCGCCGCTTAAGAGGTAACCAACGGGTGCGTCAGCGTCCAGTCTCTTCTCGATACCTGCAACCAGCTTGTCGTGGATGTTCTTGCAGACAGTCTCAAGATCGTCGGTCACTACTTCGTCCACAACAGTCATATCTCTGTAGCAGACGAACTCGCCGTCAACATAGTAATGTCCGGGAGGGAAGGGATAGATCTTGTCTACCAGGCCAACCAGGTTCTTGGCTTCGCTGGCAAAAACGATCTCGCCGTCCTTGGGATAACCGTAGAACAGAGGTCTGATACCGATGGGATCTCTTGCTGCAACAAGGCTGCCCTTCTTTGCATCGTAGATGACACATGCGTACTCAGCGTCAAGCTTCACGAACATGTCCACGCCGTATTTCTCATATAAGGGAAGAAGGATCTCACAGTCGGACTCGCTCACGAAAGTGTAGCCCTCTGCGATCAGCTCTTCCTTCAAAGGTCTGAAGCCGTAGATCTCTCCATTACAAACGACCATATTATTATTCAGACTGAAAGGCTGCATACCGTTGGGGTTCAGACCCATGATCGACAGACGTTCAAATCCAAGTACACCACCGTCAAATGCAGTGATCTGCTGCATATCAGGTCCTCTTGAAATGGTCTCATCGAAAAACGGTTTTAAATCTTCCTTGGTAAGTGTTGTTCCTAAATAACCTAAAATTGAACACATAATCTTTTTCTCCGTTTCTCTTTTTTGTAATAAAAAAAGCGGCAAAGACATCGAGAATTCTCGACGCCTTTGTCGCTCACATGGTATTATTGTATGCATGTATAATGGTTTTGTCAATACCAAAATTATCTATTAATTCAGTCTGTCCATTCCCGGGCCCTCGGACAGCTTGCGCAGGTACTTCTCGGGCTCTTTGATCATGCACGCCATGTCGTGAAAGGCTCCCAGCACCATGGACTCCTTGTTGCAGCCCGCACCGTTCTTGCCGCTGTCGCGGATCAGATTGTAGCGGCTCATCTGGAAAACATAGAGGTCTGTCATGCAGTATCCGTGACAGTTGAACCTGTCCTCAAAATTGTGATGGTCCACATAGTACATGAACTCCTTCATCAGAGCGGGCTCCTCCATCAGCTCCTGCCAGAGCACCGCGATCCACTCCGGGTCCCTGCCGGCATACTCGCCGATTCTTGTAAGCGCATCAAGCGCCAGTAAATATCTTCCGTCCATAATGATGTTGCTCATATCTGCCTCCTGCAGCTTTTATCTTTTTTTATTATACCAGAAAATACAACAAAATACATTAAAAACCGGAAAGAGGATTCCCCCGGAAACCTATTCGGTCTACGGGGGAATCCTCTGATTGTCATATGTTTATAAAAGGGGTCAAACAGCTTTATTCAACATCCTGAAGTGCTGCGAAGTCTTCTTCGCCGGTTCTGATCTTAACTACCTTTTCAACAGGGTAAACGAAGATCTTACCGTCACCGATATGTCCGGTGTAAAGTGCCTTCTTGGCAGCCTCGATAACCTTTTCTACAGGAATAGCGCTGACAACTACATCTACCTGAACCTTGGGAAGCAGGGTCGCATCGACCTCGACACCTCTGTAGCGCTCGCCGGCACCCTTCTGGATACCACAACCCATTACCTGAGTAACGGTCATACCAGTTACGCCCAGCTCGTTCATTGCCTTCTTCAGAGCATCGTATCTGGAGAGCTTTGCGATGATCACTACCTTGCTGATGCCGGAAGGAGAAGGAAGAGGGTTGACAACAGGAACTGCTGCCTGCTTCTTGATTTCGCTTGCTTCCTCGTATTCCTCTGCACCTAAGGAGGTGTTCTCGTTGACATCCATGGTCATGGTGTTGGAAATATCCATGATGGAGAAGCCTGCATATGCGGAGGTAAGACCATGCTCGGTAGAATCAAGACCGGTGATCTCTTCCTCTTCGGTAACACGAAGACCGATGGTCTTCTTGATAATGGTGAATGCGATGGTAATGGTTACAACGGTCCAGGCGATAACAACGAACATACCGCCTAACTGCTTAAGAAGCTGGGTGAAGCCGCCGCCATAGAAGAGACCTTCCTCGATGCCTGCAAGTGCAAAGCCGGGAGCGGTGCTTGTTGCGAAGAGACCAACTGCGATGGTACCCCAGATACCGTTCATCATATGAACAGCAACTGCACCGACGGGATCGTCAACGTGTACTACATTATCGGTGAACCATACACCGAATACTACTAAGAGACCTGCTACAAGACCGATGATAGCTGCGCCTGCACAGTCGGTTACATCACAGGGAGCGGTGATCGCTACAAGACCTGCGAGGGAAGCGTTCAGACACATGGAAACATCGGGCTTACCATAGCGAAGCCAGGTAAAGATCATACAGGTAACGGTTGCTACTGCGGGAGCAACGGTGGTGGTTAAGAAGATAGCGCCAAGGGTATCAACATCGGTTGCAGCTGCGCCGTTGAAGCCGTACCAGCCGAGCCAGAGGATGAATACACCAAGTGCTGCAACTACCAGGTTGTGACCGGGGAATGCGTTGACCTTGGTAACCTTGCCCTCTTTGTTGCGGATGAACTTACCGATTCTGGGACCAAGCATTGCTGCACCGATCAGAGCACAGATACCGCCAACCATATGAATTGCGGTGGAACCTGCATAATCGTGGAAGCCCCAGTTTACAAGGAAGCCGCCCTCATTCCAGATCCAGTGTGCTTCGATGGGATAGATCAGAGCGGAGATCACTGCGGAATATACACAGTAGGAGGAGAACTTGGTTCTCTCTGCCATGGAACCGGATACGATGGTTGCGGTGGTTGCACAGAATACAAGGTTGAATACGAAGCTCTTGTAATCAAAGGTTGCGAATGCGGTGAAAACATCAAAGTTGATACCGCCGATAAAGCCCTTAACAGAGCTTCCCATCATCAGGGATGCACCGATCAGGAACCACATTACGGTACCGATACAGAATTCCATCAGGTTCTTCATAATAATGTTTCCGGAGTTCTTGGCTCTGGTAAAACCTGCTTCGCACATTGCGAAACCGGCCTGCATCCAGAATACCAATGCGGCACCGATCAGGAACCACACGCCCCACAAACTGTCATTTAACTCTAAAACACTCATTTTTATATCCTCCAGGTTTCTTTAGCCGGATAATGAAAAAGGCACATCCCCCTTGGGGATGCGCCTTTGCATCATCTTGCTTTATTTTTTTTATACGTAGAACAGCATCTGCTCGTAGGTAGGGTAAGGAAGGTATCCTTCGGGGATCATGGGCTCAGCCTGATCTGCTGCCTTTCTTACTGCTTCCATATCTGCCAGAACAACGTCATGGTAGAAGGTTGCCTGCTCCTGTCCGTCTGCGATTGCCTCGGCCTTATCGGTATCCTCAGCCAGCTTGTCGGTTGCCAGGATGATCTGCTCATAGAGAGCGGAGAGCTTCTCGATGGTGCTCTGAACGGGTGCGCAGCCTGCGCTGATACCGATCTGCTTCTTTGCGATGATGGAAGCGGTCAGGGTATCGATGTACTTAAGAAGTGCGGGAGCAAACTGCTTGTAGATCATATCCTGCAGAGTTAATGTCTCGATATGAAGGGTCTTGGTGTAGTTCTCAAGGTTGATCTCATATCTGGAAGTAAGCTCTGTCTCGGAGTAGATATGATGCTTGGTGAAGAGTGCTACGTTCTTCTCTGCTACGAAGCTGGGAAGTGCTTCGGGAGTGGACTTTAAGTTGTAAAGACCTCTCTTAGCTGCCTCTTCAACCCACTCATCGGTGTAGCCGTTGCCGTTGAAGATAACTCTCTTATGCTTGATAACGGTGTCCTTAACCAGCTCGTGAATTGCTTCGGGAAGCTTGTCAGCGGGAACATCCTTTAAGATCTCGTAGAACTGTGCAAGAGACTCAGCTACTGCGGTGTTCAGTACGATGTTAGGGCTTGCAACGGATGCGGAGGAACCAAGGGATCTGAACTCGAACTTGTTGCCGGTGAAAGCGAAAGGTGAAGTTCTGTTACGATCTGTGGTATCTCTTGCGAAATGAGGCAGTACGCTTGCGCCGATCTCCATAACGATCTTCTCAGCGTTTCCGAAGTATGCATCTCTCTCGATTGCCTCGATCACTGCGGTAAGCTCATCGCCAAGGAAGATGGAGATGATTGCGGGAGGTGCCTCGTTAGCACCGAGTCTGTGATCGTTGCCTGCGCTTGCTACGGAGAGACGAAGCAGATCTGCGTATTCGTCAACTGCCTTGATAACTGCGGATAAGAACAGTAAGAACTGATGGTTCTCACCGGGGGTCTTGCCGGGGTTCAACAGGTTCTCGCCGGTGTTGGTGCTCATGGACCAGTTGTTGTGCTTACCGGAACCGTTGATGCCTGCGAAGGGCTTCTCGTGAAGCAGGCAGATATAACCGTGCTTCTCAGCAACCTTCTTCATGATCTCCATGGTCAGCTGGTTGTGATCTACTGCCACGTTGGTGGTGTCGAAGATAGGAGCCAGCTCATGCTGACAGGGAGCAACCTCGTTGTGCTTGGTCTTAGCGGGGATACCGAGCTTCCAGAGCTCTTCATCCAGCTCATGCATGTAAGCTGCAACTCTGGGCTTGATGTTGCCGAAGTAATGATCTTCCATCTCCTGACCCTTGGGAGCCATAGCACCCAGAAGAGTTCTGCCGGTGAAGATCAGGTCTTTTCTCTTCTTGAAGTCTTCCTTGTCGATGAGGAAGTACTCCTGCTCGGGACCTACGGTGGTGCTTACGCTGTAAACATCATCCTTGCCTAAGAGCTTTAAGATCTTAACTGCTTCCTTGTTCAGGGCTTCCATAGAACGAAGCAGGGGGGTCTTCTTGTCAAGTGCCTCGCCGCTGTAAGAGCAGAAAGCGGTGGGAATGTAAAGGGTTCCGTCCTTGATGAATGCGGGGGAGGTAGGATCCCATGCGGTATAACCTCTTGCTTCGAAGGTAGCACGAAGGCCGCCGGAAGGGAAGCTGGATGCATCGGGCTCACCCTTGATCAGCTCTTTGCCGGAGAACTCCATGATGATCTCGCCGTTGCCCTCGGGGCTGATGAAACTATCATGCTTCTCTGCGGTAAGACCGGTCAGAGGCTGGAACCAGTGAGTGAAATGGGTCGCGCCGTTCTCGATGGCCCACTGCTTCATTGCAACTGCAACTGCGTTAGCCACGTCGACCTCAAGATGAGAATTATTGTCAATGGTCTTCCTCAGTGCCTTATACATATCTTTGGGAAGCTTTTCCCGCATAACCTTGTCGCTGAATACTAAACTGCCGTACAGTTCGGGAATTGATTTTACCATAATTTTTCTCCTTTCACATTGAAACTTTATCAAAAGAAAAAGGCACCTTGAACCGAAGTTCAAAGCGCCTTTGCTTTTCTTGATTGTGAATATACACCTATGTTACAAAGTTGTCAATCACTTTTTTAAAAAATAGTTGCGACCTTAATTGTCTGCTCCTCGAGCACATCCAGCAGGATCTTGACGGTATCCAGGGAGGTGAAGAGGGTGACATTGTTCTCGATGGCGCATCTTCTGATGGCGCCGCCGTCGCCGTAGTGCACGCCGGAGAGGATCGCTCTGGTGTTGATGACGAAGGCTGTGCTGTCGCTCTTGATGGCCTCTAAGATCTCGGTGCTGCCCTCTGTCGGCTTCCTGCGGATCTTGGTCTTTACACCGAAGTCGATCAGGTACTCACCAGTGAGGGTGGTTGCCTCGAAGTTGAAGCCCAAG
>JAZULD010000164.1:0-22470 GCA_045643625.1 Acetatifactor sp.
CTTCTCAAGCATACCCTTCTTGATGAAATCGGTGTAAAGGTTGTCGGTAGGATCGGAACCGCCGTCATTACCACGGTCATAGATCTCTACTACGATGTGTCTGGTCTCAGCAAACTTGCCGTCTACCAGCTCGCCGGGCTCCTCTTCTACAACTTCCTCAACGACTTCTTCAGCGTCGTCAGCGGGAGCGGGTGCAGGAGCGGGCTCAGACTTGCCGCATGCAGTTAATGCAAATACCATAGTGCATGCAAGAAGTAAAGAAACGATTTTCTTCTTCATTTTTGTCTCCTCCTTTTAGGATATTGTGAAATGTATTTGAACAAACAGGGGGATCAACCCTGGTCATTCCTTTGTAAGGTCCATGAAGATCATGGATGAAAAAAGGCCGCGCCCTAAAGGGCGCGGCCTAAAGTTTGTAATGCCGTTCAAATCACTACGGAAATTACTCCTTTACAGCACCCATGGTAACGCCATGGATGAAGTATCTCTGTAACCAAGGATAGATGCACAGGATCGGGATGGTAGAGAACATAACGACTGCTGCCTTCAACTGCTCGGACAGACCGGGAGTTGAGAAACCTTCCTGGGTTGCAACTTCAACCTGGTTGATGTTCTGAATGATGTTGTACAGAAGGAGCTGCAGAGGATAGTACTTTGCATCCTTCATGTAGAGCAGTGCATCAGAGTAACCGTTCCAACGACCTACTGCGTAGAACAGAGCAAGAGTTGCGTAAACGGGCTTAGAAAGAGGGATGTAGATCTTGGTCAGGATCTGGAAGAAGGTCGCACCATCGATCTCAGCGGATTCACGTAAGCTGTCAGGGATACCGTAGAAGAAGCTACGGAGAATGATCATGTTAAAGATACTCAGACAGCTGGGTAAGATAAGAACTAAGGGGTTGTTCAACAGATGAAGGGATTTCATCAGCAGGTAGTTAGGAATAGTACCTGCGTTGAAGAACATGGTAATGGTGATGTAAATGTTTACAAACTGACGTCCCTTAAGGTTCTCAAAAATAAGGGGATATGCACACAGGGTAGTCATGATCAGAGATACGATGGTACATACGATGGTCAGGAATACGGTCCAGAAGAATGCTCTGATGTACTTTGCATCCTTAAGAACGGTTGCATATGCTGACATGTTGAATCCCTTAGGCCACAGATAAACTTCGTTACGAATCAGATATGAAACGTCAGACAGTGACTTAGCTAACAGGTTCAGCATAGGAACGATACAAATAATGCTGATAAAGAAACAAAAAATTACAAATACCCAATCGCCGACTTTGGCAGATGTTGACTTTACTTTCATATTCTTCTACCTCCTACCAAATTCCGCGCTCGCCGAGCTTTCTGGATAACCAGTTTGCAGTTAACAGGAAAATAACACCAACTACGGACTGGAACAGACCAACCGCAGTGGTAAGGGAGAACTGAAGTCCCTTAATACCTACACGGTATACGTAAGTCGCGATAACGTCCGCAACCTTCATTACCAGGTTGTTCTGGAATACGAAAGGACGGTCGAAACCACCACCGATGATGTTACCGAGGTTCATGATGAGCAGTACTACGATAGTAGGCTTGATTCCGGGAAGAGTGATATGCCACATCTTCTTGAAACGACCTGCACCGTCAACGGATGCTGCTTCGTAAAGCTCGGTGTTAATGCTTGCGATTGCTGCTAAGTAAACGATAGAACCCCAACCGAAGTTCTGCCATACGCCGAATCCGACGTAAGTTGCGATCCAATGTCCTGCGTCGTTCAGGAAAGGAACGGTGTTGCCGCCAAGGTCTCTGATAAGCATGTTAACGAAACCTGCTTCAGGAGCGAACAGCTGCAGCGCTAAGCTGTAGATGATAACCCATGAAAGGAAGTGGGGCATGTATGCAATTGTCTGTACGATCTTCTTGTAGGTCTTGAAGCACAGTTCGTTCAGAACCAGTGCGAAGATGATAGGTGCGGGGAAACCTACGATCAGATCTAAAAGGTTAAGAGTAAGGGTATTTCTCAGTGCCAGACGGAAATCACGGCTTCCGAATGCCTGGATGAAATACTGCATACCATGGTTCTGTGCCCAAGGCAGCTCCCAAATCTTACCGACGATGCTGTACTTCTTGAATGCGATCTGAATGTATGTCATGGGCGCATATTTAAATACGGCCAGATACACTACAGGCAAAAGAAGCAGCAGGTAGAGCTGCCAGTAACGCTTGATGTAAACGTTAGCAGGCACTTTTTTTTGTGCAACTTGATTTTGCTTTTTCAACGTTCAGTCCCTCCCTGAGATTTTACTAATGTTATGTCATTATAACAAATGATGGAACAAGATGCTTTTCATTTCTTGCTATTTACCTGTCACATATTGCTATTTTTGGCAAAATGACTGATTTTCTATGTCTGTTTTGGCACATTCTTCTCAAAATGACGATAACCTATCATCATATTGTTCATTTTACCCGAAAAAATGCATCATTCCTTCGGCATTTTGTTCGTTATTATGCCATATTACAGCAATAATGACGAATCATGCACTTCACTTCACGCCCGTATACTTGGAATGTGCGATGCGCTGGGATTCGTAGAGGCTGATGCTTCCGGACAGAGGATAGCTGATGCCGACGCCCAGCAGAAAATAGGGTGCCGCCTCCATGCCGAACAGCTCAAGCGCGATGAGAAGCGCCGTGATGGGGCTGTTGGTGACGCCGCAGAACACAGCGATCATGCCCACCGCCGCGCAGAGCGAAGGAGAAAGTCCCAGAAGTCCTCCCAGCGTACAGCCGAGCGTCGCTCCCACAAAGAAGGAGGGAACGATCTCGCCGCCCTTGTAGCCCGCTCCCAGAGTCAGGGCCGTAAAGAGGATCTTCAGAGCAAAAGCACCGCCGAAAGCGTTGCCTTCCAGCGCGCGCTCCACCACATGCATGCCGGGTCCCAGATAATCCGTGGTGCGGAGCAGCGTCGCAAGCAGCGCGATGACTGCACCCGCAGCCGCAATGCGGATATAAGGGTTGGGAAGCCATTTTTTGCCAAGATGAGAGGCTTCATGCAGGATCATACAGAAAAACATGCTCACCGCCGCACAGATCATTGCGACCATTGCGATGCGCACCGCAGTTCCCGGGCCGAATCCGGGGACAAAGGCAATGTGCAGGCTCTCTCCCGCCACGCCCAGTCTGCCCGCGATATTCACCGCCACGAGGCCGGCTATGGTACAGGGCACCAGGCCGGAATAAAACATGATGCCCACATTGATAAACTCCATGGAGAAAACGGCTGCCGCGAGAGGCGTTCCGAACACTGCCGCGAAGCATGCGCTCATACCGCACATGATCACGCCCTGTATCTCTTCCTTCCGCAGTTTCAGCAGTCTGCCGATCCAGTTTCCGAGGCTTCCGCCCAGCTGAAGGGCCGCGCCCTCACGTCCTGAGGATCCGCCCGCCAGATGTGTCAGCACGGTTCCGACAAAAATAAGGGGCGCCATGGCAAAGCCCAGGCTGTCCTCATCTCTGACCGCCGCAATAACACGGTTGGTACCGGCATCGTGGCCCCTTCCCGCCGCACGGTAAAGAAATACGATAATCAGGCCCATCAGGGGAAGCGTGTACAGCATGGCAGGATGGCTTGCTCTCGTATCCGACGCCCACTTCAGGGCGTAAGAAAAAGCAGTTCCCGCAAGACCGACTATCGTGCCGATCAACAGGGCTATACCGCACCATTTTGTAAACTGGATCAATATTTCACCGGACTGTCGCCAGAAGCGTCGTGTCTCATCACTCAGTAAGGCTTTCATTTTGTCTTCCTCAAGTCTTTAAGGGGCACCGTTTTCGGAGGCATGTTTTCATGTATTACATCTGTTCCATAAATTCTTTGATATTTGCGCCGATATCATTCTTAAAGATCGCCGAGCCGGCCACGATCACATTGGCGCCCGCGCCGAGGGCCTCGCTCAGGTTCTTTTTGTTGATACCGCCGTCCACCTCAATGTCGAAGGCAAGTCCTGCCGCGTCTCTCATTGCGGCAAGCTCTCTCACCTTGTCGAGGCACTCGGGAATCAGCTTCTGTCCGCCGAATCCGGGTTCTACGGTCATGACGAGCACCATGTCGATCAGATCCAAGTACTCTTCAAGCGCAGAGACGGGGGTGGCAGGCTTGATTGTGATTCCGACCTTGCGGCCTGTGCGTCTGATCAGTTCGATCGTACCGCGCACATCCTCAGCGGCCTCTAAGTGGAAATTGATGAGATCCGCACCGCAGCGCGCGAACTCCTCGATGTAGCGCTCGGGATGCTCGATCATGAGATGCACGTCTAAGAACATCTTCGTCTTCGGACGAAGGGATTCAAGCACGGGCATACCGAAGGAGATCGAGGGCACGAAGCTTCCGTCCATCACATCGAAATGCAGATAGGGAACACCTGCCGCCTCCACCTCACCGATCTGTTCACCCAGGCGCCAGAAATCGGCAGCCAGAATCGAAGGTGATAAAATATTCATCTTGATCGCCATACCTTTCCGGGTAAAGACCCGATTCATAAAAAGTGCGCAGCCTAAGCTGCGCACTCGATCATTCTTCCGGTATTTTACAATCGCTTGTAACGCTTGGAATTACATGAACTCCTTAACGCTCTTGTAAACGCCTTCAGCATCCAGACCGTACTTCGCAACCAGTGCTCCTGCAGAACCGGACTCACCGAAGATATCGTTCATACCGATCTTCTTAACAGGGGTAGGAGCCTTCTCGCTCAGGCAATCGCAAACTGCGCTGCCGAGACCGCCGATAACGGAATGCTCTTCTACGGTTACGACCTTACCGGTCTTCTTTGCACTTGCAAGGATCAGATCCTCGTCAAGAGGCTTAATGGTGCAGATATTGATAACTTCAGCATCGATACCGTCTGCTGCAAGCTTCTCGGCTGCGCCCAGTGCGGAATCAACACAGATACCGCATGCTACGATGGTAACATCCTTACCCTCGCGGAGAACAGTACCCTTACCGATCTCAAACTTGTAATCGGGCTTGTCGTTGATTACGGGAACTGCTGCACGTCCGAAACGGATGTAAACAGGACCTACATACTCAAGAGCTGCGCGAACAGCTGCCTTAGCTTCAATATCATCGGAGGGGCACATAACTACCATGCCGGGGATGGTTCTCATCAGAGCCAGGTCCTCGTTGCACTGGTGGGTAGCACCGTCTTCACCTACGGTGATACCTGCATGAGTTGCACCGATCTTAACATTTAAGTGGGGATAACCGATGGAGTTACGAACCTGCTCAAAAGCACGTCCTGCTGCAAACATTGCGAAGGAGCTTGCGAAGGGGATCTTGCCGGCGAGGGAAAGACCTGCCGCAACGCCCATCATGTTACACTCAGCGATACCGCAATCGATGTGACGATCGGGATAAGCCTTCTTGAAAACGCCGGTCTTGGTTGCTGCTGCAAGGTCAGCATCCAGAACAACGAGGTTGGGGAACTCTTCTGCCAGTTCCTTTAATGCATTGCCGTAACTCTCACGAGTAGCGATTTTCTTAACGTCTGCCATTATTTGTCACCTGCCTTCTCAATTTCTTCGTCGATCTTTGCGAGATCTGCCATAGCCTGTGCGTACTGCTCATCGTTGGGAGCGGTGCCGTGCCATGCTGCGCTGTTCTCCATGAAGGATACGCCCTTACCCTTAACGGTGTGAGCGATGATACAGGTAGGCATGCCCTTAACAGCCTTAGCGTCGTTGAATGCGCCGCGGATAGCGTCGAAATCATGACCGTCGATATTGATTACGTGGAAATTGAATGCTTCGAACTTCTTGTCGATGGGGTAAGGAGAGCAAACCTCTTCGATGGTTCCATCTATCTGTAGGTTGTTGTTTCCTACGATAACTACGAGATTGTCAAGCTTTCTGTGGCCTGCAAGCATAGCTGCCTCCCAAACCTGACCTTCCTGGATCTCGCCGTCGCCGAGTAAGGTGTAAACACGGTTGCTCTTGTTGTCGAGCTTAGCGCCGAGTGCCATACCTACTGCTGCGGAGATACCCTGTCCCAGGGAACCTGAAGACATGTCGATACCGGGAATATGGATGCAGGGATGACCCTGAAGGAGTGCGCCCAGCTTTCTTAAGCTGTTCAGCTCCTCAACGGGGAAGTAACCTCTCTGAGCCAGAGTGGAATAAAGACCGGGTGCTGTATGTCCCTTGGAAAGTACGAAACGATCTCTCTCCTGGCAATCAGGGTGCTTGGGATCGATGTTCATCTCTTCAAAATACAGAAAAGTAAAGATATCTGCTGCAGAAAGAGATCCGCCGGGATGACCTGCTTTTGCACTGTGAACTGCGGACACAATGCCTTTGCGAACTTCATTCGCTACTTTTTGCAGTTCTAAATTGTTCATTGTTTCCTCCAATCTGCCGTAAGAATCTCCTACGGCTGTCGCTTTTATGCCTATCAATTTATACTATCATATCCGCTCTTTCGTTGTCTAGTGCTCCAAACATCAAAATAAACGGATTTTAGCCCATTTTACGCTATTGTTCGGACTGTCCGTAGTAAGCTCCGGCGCCGTGCTTGCGGAAATAATGCTTGTCCATGAGGGCCTGAGGTGCGCTCTCCACGGAGGGATTGATGGTCTCGGCGCGGTATGCCATCTTGGCAACCTCCTCGAGCACCACTGCGTTGTGCACCGCCTCGTGTGCGTCCTTGCCCCATGCGAAGGGTCCGTGGTTCTTGCACAGAACTGCGGGAACAGCCATGGGATCCTTGCCCATGCGGTTGAACTCGTTGACGATCAGATGACCTGTGTTGGCCTCATACGCCTCCTCGATCTCCTCTGCGGTCAGGCAGCGGAGGCAGGGAACCTCGCCGTAGATATAGTCTGCGTGAGTGGTGCCGTAGCAGGGAATGCTTCTTCCCGCCTGGGCCCAGCTGGTCGCATAGGAGGAGTGGGTGTGGACCACGCCGCCGATCTCGGGGAATGCCTTGTACAGTTCCAGATGAGTCGCGGTGTCGGAGGAAGGATTGAATCTGCCCTCCACCTTGTTGCCCTGAAGGTCCATGACTACCATGTCCTCCGGCTTCAGCTTGTCGTAGTCGACACCGCTGGGTTTGATGACAAAAAGGCCGCTGCTTCTGTCGATGGCGCTGACATTGCCCCAGGTAAAGGTCACGAGACCGTAGCGGGGAAGATCCATATTTGCTTCGTAAACCTGCTGTTTTAATGCTTCTAACATCTCTTCCCTCTCCTTACGCGTTAAAGCCTTCCACTGCTGCCTTCTCGGCGGGCAGAGTCTTCAGGTACCGGGCCACGAATCTGTCGAAGCCCTCCATATCCTCAGCCGCAGGCTCAATGGTGGTACCGGTCTGTCCGGCAAAGATCTTGTTGCTTAAGTAATCGGGAAGTGTCTCATTCTCTTCCTTCTCAACCATGTAGGCTGCCAGAACGGCAATGCCCCATGCGCCGCCCTCGCTGGCGGTATCCATAACGGTAACGGGAGCGCCCATGGCTGCTGCCAGAATGCGCTGACCCACAACGGGAGTCTTGAAGAAGCCGCCGTGACCCATGAGGGAATCAACAGCCACCTTCTCCTCCTTGCGCAGGATATCGTTGCCCACCTTCAGGGCTGCAAGCGCGCTGTAGAGATGAGTTCTCATAAAGTTGGCAAGAGTGAACTTCGCATCGGGAGTGCGGACGAAGAGAGGTCTTCCCGCATCCATGCCGGTCACCGGCTCGCCGGAAAAATAGTTGTAGGACAGAAGACCGCCGCAGTCTGCGTCGCCCTCCAGTGCCTTACGGAACAGAGTGGTGTACAGCTCGTTTTTGCCGATCTTCACGCCGAATGCCTCTGCGAACTGATCGAAGAGGCTCACCCATGCATTTAAGTCGGAGGTACAGTTGTTGCAGTGAACCATTGCAACGGGCATGCCGTCGGGGGTGGTCACCATGTCGATCTCCTCGTGTACATGCTGCAGTTCCTCCTCAAGCACTACCATGGAGAATACGGAGGTACCTGCGGAGACATTGCCGGTGCGGACCTTTACAGCGTTGGTAGCAACCATGCCGGTGCCTGCGTCGCCCTCGGGAGGACACATGGGAATGCCTGCCTTCAGATTGCCGCTTACGTCTAAGAAGCGTGCGCCCTCCTCGGTCAGAGTGCTCATCTTCTCACCTGCGTTCAGTACCTTGGGAAGTACCTGGTCCAGCTTCTTCATGAAGCCTTTCTCTGCTGCCAGGCCGTTGAAGCGGTCCATCATGATCGCATTGTAGTCGCCTGTTGCGGAATCGATGGGGAACATACCGGAAGCCTCGCCGACGCCCAGTACCTTGTCACCGGTCAGGATCCAGTGGATGTAGCCTGCAAGGGTGGTGATGAAATCGATCTCACTTACGTGGCTCTCCTCGTTGAGGATCGCCTGATAGAGATGCGCAATGCTCCATCTCTGAGGGATATTGAAATTAAATGCCTCGGTCAGGATCTCGCATGCGCGTCCGGTCATGGTGTTTCTCCAGGTGCGGAAGGGCACCAGAAGCTCACCGTTTTTGTCAAAGGGCATATAGCCGTGCATCATGCCGCTGAAGCCGATGGCCTTAAGGTCTGTGATCACGGTGCCGTACTTCTCTGCCACATCGTCTGCCAGACTCTTGTAACAGCCCTGCAGACCGTTTCTGATATCCTCCATGGAGTAGGTCCAGATATTGTCCTCGAGGCGGTTCTCCCAGTCGTAGGTACCCATGGCGATGGGCTCATGCTTCTCGTCGATGAGCACTGCCTTGATTCTGGTGGAGCCGAACTCAATACCGAGCACGCCGCTGCCGCTGACGATCACATTCTTTGCTGCTTCGTTCATTATTTCCTCCTTCGGGGCCGCTGCCCCTGTATCTTCATCATCTTTACGATGAATGATCGTTCTATGGATAGAATAAAACAATTGGTGTCTCCAGGCAAGGAATTTTTGCCGTAAAAAAGACCCCTTTTCGCCTGCGGTGTGCGCGTCACAGGCCAAAGGGGGTCCTTCTTCGGGCAGCGTAAGCTGCCGTATTATCTTTTTTCAAAAAACTAATCGTACTTCTCGGAGAGCTTGGTAAAAAAGTCGTTGGCGTTGTTCATTGCTCTGAGCAATACCTCCTGCTCATCCTCGTTCAGGTCGCCGATGATACCCTTGATCAGATTGTTGTGGAATACCTGATGTCTGTCGTATGCCTCAACACCCTTCTCGGTGAGAGAGACCAGAACCACTCTGCGGTCCTCCTCGCTGCGGACACGCTCCACATAACCCTTGTTGACCAGTCCGTTCACGGAAATGGTCAGAGTACCGGTGGTAATGCCAAGGATCTTGGCAACTGTGGACATGTTCTTAACATCGCCCACGCCGATGGCATCGATCACATGAATATCGTTCACAGTCAGATTGCTGCCACCGCCCTTCTTGAGTGTCTTCTCCTCCACACTGTTGATCTGTCTGAACAGTCTTACAAATACATCGTTTAAAGTTGAAATGATTTCCACTTGTTATTCCTCCATCATAGCCTCAAGGTATCCTCTGTCCCAGAGTACCACCTTTAACTTTCTGGCCACGTCCACAGCAGGGGTCGTAAAATACTGATTGGTCAGCACCACGCCCACCATACAGTCGTAATAATCCCTGCCCGCATATGCCTCCTGTACCGCCTTGATCCCCACGGGACCCGTGTAGCACTTGCACTGGATGGCATAGGTGACTCCGTCCTTCTGTGCCAAAATATCGACTCCGTAATCGCCGCTCCCCTTGGTGACTCTCACTTCGCAAAAGCCCCTTTTCTCGAGCAGATCGGCGCAGAAGTATTCGAAGTCGTGTCCCTCCATGAGGTCGATCTCCTTCGGTCTTCTGTGCCTTGATCGTATCAGAAGAGATATTCCCGTCGCTGCCGCCGCAATGAGCAGCACAGCGATGATGCCTGAAATTATGAATTGTTGTCCCGCAAAAATATCATTCACTGTGATCACCACGCAGTCTGAACCTTTAAGTAATCGTATTGTATCATATTTGAGCATATTTTTGCTATATCTTCTCCAAATTATGTCAATTTCAATTTGTCCGAAATTGCCTTCTCTTTTCTTCGAATTTTTCTTCAAAACTTGCCAATCACGGCAGTCCATGATATGATAATGGCGATACTTTGTATATCTTTTACAGTATTGCCATAATGAAATTGTCTATTCTATCCAATTGTATGGGTAAAAATACAGCAAGATATGTATACACCATTTTACCCTGAATTGTGTGGAAAAATCCGCATTTATTGCGATTCACAATAAAATCGCTCATTTTTTACGGAGGTCCCTATGAATCCACAGGAATTATACCGTCTAACCCCCGAGCAGGTGGCAAGATACTCCTCCTCGCCGCAGTTCTCCTTCCCTCTGTTCTACGGCTACAGCGACTCCCAACAGTCAA
Organism: Acetatifactor sp.; assembly: GCA_045643625.1. Taxonomy (GTDB): domain Bacteria; phylum Bacillota; class Clostridia; order Lachnospirales; family Lachnospiraceae; genus Acetatifactor. The sequence goes on from JAZULD010000164.1 coordinate 10,427, forward strand.
AAACCGCCAGAGCAGGCAAGCCTCTGCAATTCTTATACAGCACCTCAGCTGCCACTTTTGAGCCTCACTGGCACACCGCTCTGGAGATCCTCATGCCCCTGCGTTCCCACTATACACTCCTTGCGAAAAAGTATGTGGATCTTGCACCCGGCGATATTCTGGTCATTCCCGCAGGCTGTGTCCACAGTGTGGAGAGCAGCACCGAAGAACCGCGCCTTATTCTCCTCATCGAGCAGGATACCATTGCGAAGCTTCCCAGCGGCAGCAATATCTTAGGTCTGCTCACCGATCCTCTGCAGATCAGCTATGACTCGGATCCCGAGATGTACAGAGAATGCTCCGCCATGGTGCTCGAGATGGTCTCTCACTACTGGGGCGACGTGCTCACCAAGGAGCTGCACATCTTTTCCTGCCTGCTGCGCTTTTTTGCTTCCATCGCCGAGCATTCCCTGAGCGCCACCATCTCCACACCCAAAGAGCCCGCCCGAGCAGACGCCCTGATGTCTCGCCTCTCCGTGATCTTAAACTACATCGATAATCACTACTACGAGAACATCACCTTAGAGGATGCAGCAGCCATCGTCTGCTTCTCCAAGTATTATTTTACCAGGCTTTTTAAACAGTGCACCAACCAGACCTTCAACGACTACTTAAACAGCAGGCGCATCAAGGCCGCCCAACAGCTTCTGCTGGTGCCTAACTTAAGCATCACCGACATCTCGCTGAAGACCGGCTTCTCGAGCCTCTCTTCCTTCAACCGCACTTTCAAGCGCATCCGCGGCTGCTCGCCCTCCGAATACCGCGCGCTCTACGCTTCCAACGACCGCAGCCCCCTGCTCTTCCCCGGCGACCCGCTGCACACCTTCGAAAATTAAAGGAGGATCGACCTTATGGAACATCTTTTTTTCAGTCTGAACGCAACGATCCCCATCTTCCTGATGATGGTCTTCGGCTACCTGCTCAGGCGCTTCCGTGTGCTTGACGATTCCTTTGTAAAAACACTGAATTCCTTCAACTTCAAGATCACACTGCCCGCGCTGGTCTTCCGCGACATCGCAGGCTCCGACTTCTACAGCGTGTGGGACACAAGATATGTGCTCTTCTGCTTCTTCGTGACGCTTCTGTGCATCACCGCAGTCCTGCTTGCAGCCAAGTTTATCTTCCGGCAAAAAGACCTGCTGGGTGAGCTCGCGCAGGCCTCCTACCGAAGCAGCGCAGCCGTGCTCGGTCTTGCATTCATCCAGAATATCTACGGCACCTCCGGCATGGCGCCCCTGATGATCATCGGCACCGTGCCCCTGTACAATATCGCGGCGGTACTGATCTTATCCTTCACAGGTCCCGATTCCAAGGGTCTCGACCGTTCCGCACTTGGTGCATCCGTCAAAGGAATTCTGACCAACCCCATCATCCTCGGCATCGCAGCCGGCATCGTCGCCAGCGCCTGCCGCGTTGATTTCCCCGTGATCGTGGACAAGACCCTGAACAATGTGGCAGTCCTCGCAACTCCCCTGGCCCTCATCGGACTGGGTGCAGGCTTCGAGGGCCGCAAGGCCATCAAGCTCATCGGTCCCACCGCAGCTGCATCCTTCACCAAGCTGCTGCTCTGGCCCATCCTCTTCCTGCCCCTTGCGGTACACCTGGGCTTCACCGGCGAGAAGCTGGTTGCCATCCTGGTAATGCTCGGCTCCCCCACCACCGTCAGCTGCTACATCATGGCCAAAAACATGGGCCACGAGGGAACCCTGACCTCCAGCGTTGTGGTTGCCACCACCTTCTTAAGTTCGATCACGTTGACGGGGCTTCTGTTTGTGTTGCGATATCTGCAGTTGATCTGAGGGACTTACGTCGTCCGGTGGACTTTCCGCAGGCCCCCACGTCAAAGCACTTCACCGACACATCACCATCGTTTCCAGGCGCCTCTCGCGCATCGTACAATTCAAGGACATAAAAATAAGACCCGGATGTACATTCTCGTACACCGGGTCTTTTTGTATGTTTCTTTTTATCTGTTTATTACGCGGCCAATACGCACCGGCTTCGCACAGTCGGTTTGTGCCTGCTTCATGCCGTCTATCCTCGCCGGCTTCACGCGGCATATTCTTACGCGAACTGCGTGCGCTCTTAGATAAACATCGCAAACATCTGCGCAGCGATAACGGTCATAATACCCGCCACCACGATGGAAAGGCTGCTCATAGCGCCCTCGATCTCGCCGAGTTCCATCGCCTTTGCGGTACCCAGTGCATGGCAGCTGGTTCCGATTGCAAGTCCCTTTGCGATGGGTTCATCGATCTTGAAGAGCTTTAACAGGAAAGGTGCGGCAACATGACCGAAGATACCTGTGATGGAGATGGACAGCACGGTGATGCTCACGATACCGCCCAGCTTGTCGGACAGTCCCATACCGATGGCGGTAGTGATGCTCTTGGGGAGCAAGGTCACATACTGCTCGTGATTCAAGCCGAATGCCAGGCTCATCAGCCACACACCGATCAGCGCGGTGAAAACGCCGACTGTAATGGCACCGAAGATTGCCTTGGGATACTTCTTCAGGAGCACCATTCTGCGGTACAGCGGAATGGCCAGAGCGACGGTAACGGGTGTCAGGAAATAGCCGACATATTTTGCGCCCTGCTCATACACCTCATAGTCCACATGAAATACACGAAGGAAGATCACCACGAAAATTACGGACAAAAGCAGAGGATTCATGATCGACAGGTTGGTTTTTTTCTTGATCCACACGCCCAGTTCATAGGTAAGCAGTGTGATGACTGCGCCGAAAAATGTGGATTGTGCTAACATTTCATTCATTCCGATCACCTGCCCCTAACGGGTCTCCCTTTCCTGATTCTCGTCCTGCGCGGTTCCTTTTTTCTTATCATCCCTGCGGATGATGAACTGCGCAAAACGGCCGGTCACTGCCATGACGATCACGGTGGTGACGATACAGATCACAAAAGTGGGCACCAGCATGGCCATCAGCTCATCGATGGAATTGACGATGCCTACGGTCACGGGCACGAATACGATGGGCAGAATGTCCGCCAGGAAATCTCCGGCGCCCTCCACCTTCTCCAGGGGAACGATCTTGAATACCAGCAGTAAAAACATCAGAACCAGTCCGTAAACGCTGGCTGCCACGGGGATGGGGATCAGGTACTCAAGCACCTCAGCGGCAAAAGCAACGCCCAGGATCACCATCAGTTGTCGTAAATACTTCATAGAAGCCTCCTTATGTCAAAACCCAAAAACGGGCGCTTCGATCTCTTAGATCTGATGTCTTACCACCGCATACTCGTCGTCCAGACGGTAGTAAGGGCACTCTCTGTTGTTGCCGGTGAGAAAACGGTACATCTCATCCTCGTCCAGGTTCACCAGGCAGACGTAGCACTCGTAGTCCTCATCATATACATAATTGACACAGCTGTCACAATTTGAACTTGCCATTTTTATTCCTTTCAAAATAGATCCGTCAGGATCTGCGACATGCGTAGATCTCCGTCCAGGCAGGTACAAAACCGCTCTTTAACGCCACGGTCCTCGAGAGTACATGGGACTCTGCCGTGCCGTAAAAGGGGATGCAGCCTCTGCGGATCAGCTCGTTTTTGATGCGTCTTACCAGGTCTGAAGCCAGTCCTCTGCCGCCGAACTTCTCATCCACATTGATGCCGATCTGCCACAGATACTCGCCGTCCCTGCTGGCGCCGGACATGCCCGCCATCAGGCTCTGGTCATAGCGGTCGAAACCGCCCTCCGCGCATTCGCCTCGGTCATCATACAACTCCTGCGCAGGTTCGTCAATCTTTTCTGCGCCTGCGGTCTTCGCTTCCTCACATGCAATCTTCGCTTCAACGTCTGCAGTCTTCGCTTCAACGTCCGCAGTCTTCGCTTCCCCGCTTGCGCTTCCCGCGATCTTCGCTTCTTCACTTACGCTGCCTGCGGTCGCTTCATCATCAGCCCGCAGCACTTCGCGCGGAATCGCAGCCACAGCGATCCTGTCGGGCTGCGTCGGTGAGAAGCACAGCGCGCTGGTAAAGCGGTTATTTTTTCTGAAAAATTCGATCTCGTCCTCCTCGTAGAGAAGGTAGCCGAAATCACTGCCCTCAGGCGCTGCGACAGGGTCGTAATCCTCAGGGACCTTATCTTCCTCCGGCAGGAAAAATACATGGGTATCCTGGATCTCCAGGCCGATCTCATTCAGCTTCCTGTCGATCTTTCGCAGGGCACCGTACTCGCAGAGCCACTCGGGCTTCGCTTTGCGGAAGTCCTCCTGCGCCCAGTCGTAGAGGCGCTCGTCCACACAGACAAACAGCTGTCCCATGCAGACCATCGCCCGGAAGCCGAAGTCCGTTCCCGCGATATAACGGGCGCCTGCTGCCGCTGCGGCAGCTCCGTCCGGATATTTGGTCTTTGTAAGATAAACTTTTCTGCAGGGATCGGCCAGATACTCCTCGTAATCCATGCCGATGTCCAGGCAAAACTGCTTCCTGGCTGCAGTGAGCATATTTTTATCGATCTTCACAATCATTTTTTGCCTCTGTTACTGCTCGTCGTCCCGCTCTCCCAGCAGGATCTTGTAGATCTCTCTCTTGCCCACGCCTCTGTCCTTGGCCACCTGCTTCATGGCAGTCTTGTTGTCCATGCCCTGTGACTCATAGTAGGCCATGTGCTCCTCGACGCTCATGTCCTCCCAGGAGGCGATCTCCTCCTTGCGCTTCTCCTCGATGCTTCTGCCCTCCACAACGAGAACGTACTCGCCGCGGGGCTCTTCCTCCTCGTAGGTCGCAAGCGCCTCGTCGAAGGTGGTCGGCCAGATCGTCTCAAAACGCTTGGTCAGCTCTCTGCAGAGCGTCACTCTGCGGTTGCCGAGGGCTTCTCTAAGTTCCTCCAGGGTGCGCACCAGATGGTGGGGCGCCTCGTAGAGGATCATGGTGCGGCTCTCTGTGGACAATTCCTTCAGGATCTCGCGCTTTTCCTTCTTATCGGTGGGTAAAAAGCCCTCAAAACAGAATCTTCTTGTGGACAGTCCCGACAGAGTCAGTGCGGTGATGCACGCCGCAGGGCCGGGCAGGGAGGTCACGGTGATGCCGTGCTCGTAGCAAAGCTGCACCAGCACCTCTCCGGGGTCGGAGATGGCCGGGGTGCCCGCGTCTGTGATCAGCGCGATATTTTTGCCGCCAAGAAGTGTGTCGACCAGCTCTTTTGCCTTCTCCACGCGGTTGTACTCGTGGTAGCTGGTCATGGGGGTATGTATCTCAAAATGGTTTAACAGCTTGATGCTGTTGCGGGTATCCTCCGCTGCGATCAGGTCCACATCCCGCAAGGTCTCCACGACTCTGGGAGTCATGTCGCCTAAGTTGCCGATGGGCGTCGCACATAAAAATAAGGTTCCTGCCATCTTTTTTCCTCCGGTCAATAACCGTAAATATCATAGATCTCGGGGCGGTAGACGCCGGGACTGTCATAGACGATCAGCGGCTTCTCCACCGTCATGCGGCTCTTGCCGCCGCGGACTGCCTCAAGCAGAACCATGTTGGGCTCCTTGTCCACGTAAGGGTAGACAAGCTGCATGCGCTTGGGCTCCAGCTTGTATTTTGCCAGAGTCACCATGATCTCAGCCAGTCTGAAGGGGCGATGCACCAGGAAAAAATGTCCTCCGGGCTTCAGAAGGTACGCCGCCTTCTCCGCAATATCCTCAAAGGTGCACAGCAGCTCATGCCGCGCGATGGCCTTGGGACTGTCGGGATTGGTGAGTCCGTGCTGTCCGATCATGTAGGGCGGATTGCATGTAATAAGATCAAAAGAAGCAGGCTTGAAAATGCTGCCTGCTTCCTTGATATCTCCTGTTACGATGTCGATCTTCTCCGAGAGGGCATTCAGCGCTACGCTCCTGCGTGCCATATCCGCGCTGTCCTCCTGGATCTCCAGACCTGTCAGATGGGCACATTCAGTTTTCGCTTCCAGTAAAATTGGGATGATTCCTGTTCCGGTGCCGATGTCCAGTGCGACATCGCCCTTCTTCGCATGCACGAAGCCGGACAAAAGCACCGCATCCATGCCGAAACAGAATCTATCGGGGTCCTGGATGATCTTGTAGCCGTTTCGCTGCAGTTCATCCACTCTCTCCCGCTCCTTCAGCTCAATTTTATTCCCTGTTTCCTGCTCCATTCTGTCCCTCTTGCCTGTTCGGTCTGTTATGGCGATAAGGTCTTCTGTGTCTTCTGTTTCTGTCGTTTCTTGCTTCGCCCTCCGCTGCCTCGGCGCTTCCGCTCTCGCTTCTTGCGGGCTGTTCTGCGCGCTCGGGCTGCTCGGGTCTCTCAGTGCGCTCCGCTCTCTCGGGACGCTCGCCGTTTTCCCTGCGGTCTCTGCCGCGGTTTCTTCTGTCGCGGCTTCTTCTCTCGCCCTCGGGACGCTCACCGTTCTCGCCTCTTACACCTTCGCCGGAAGCGGTATTCTCGCTCTTCTCGGGCTGCTCGGCTCTCTCGGGGCGCTCGCCTCTGTCATTTCTATCATTTCTGTCGCCGCGGTCTCTTCTGTCGCGACGATCTCTTCTGTCATTTTTCTCGGGACGTTCGGGGCGTTCTTCGCCTTCGGGACGCTCGGTCTTCTCGACCTGCTCACCATCTGCGCGCTCTGCATTGTCCCTGCGGTCTCTTCGATCTCTGCGGTCACGGCGATCTCTGCGATCGCCTCTGTCAGAACGTTCAGGTCTCTCGGGGCGTTCTGCTCTCTCTTCGCCTTCGGGACGCTCGGTCTTCTCACCCTCTGTGCGCTCTGCATTGTCCCTGCGGTCTCTGCGATCCCTGCGGTCACGACGGTCTCTGCGCTCACCTCTATCAGAACGTTCAGGTCTCTCGGTCTGCTCCTCGCCCTCAGCGCGCTCAGGCTTCTCGAGACGCTCGGTCTTCTCGACCTGCTCACCATCTGCGCGCTCCGCATTGTCCCTGCGGTCTCTGCGATCCCTGCGCTCAGGTCTCTCGGGGCGCTCGTGCTTCTCTCTGCTCTCCGATTCCTCAGTCTTCTCGACCTTCTCCAGACGCTCCAGCTCCTGCAGTTCCTCAGCGGTCAGCTCGGACTTGTCCTTCTTGCTGTGTCTCTTCTTGAAGCGAAGCTTCTCCACCTCGTACTCGTGCAGTTCCTTCTCGTCGCCTGCATCCACGAGAACCTTTACCAGCTGGCGCAGCACATTGACGCTCTGCACCTCGCCTCGCATGCCCTCCTCGGTCACAACGAGATCGCCCACATTGGGAAGCCTGCGGTTCAATTCCTCGTAGGTCTCCTCCTCATTCTTCAGGCAGCACATCAGTCTGCCGCAGATGCCGGAGATCTTGGTAGGATTCAGGGACAGATTCTGCTCCTTAGCCATCTTGATGGACACGGGCACAAAATCAGCCAGATAGGTGTGGCAGCAAAGAGGTCTGCCGCATACGCCGATGCCGCCGACGATCTTGGTCTCGTCGCGGACACCGATCTGACGCAGCTCGATCCTGGTCTTGAATACGCCGGCAAGGTCTTTTACCAGCTCTCTGAAATCGATTCTGCCGTCAGCGGTAAAATAAAACAGTACTTTGTTATTGTCAAAGGTATACTCCGCATCGATCAGCTTCATCTCCAGACCGTGCTTGCGGATGCGCTCCAGACAGATGGCATATGCCTCCTTCTCCTTCACGCGGTTCTCCCGCTCCTGCTCGCGGTCTCTCTCGGTCGCGATGCGGATCACAGGCTTCAGGGGCTGGACCACCTTCTCGTCCTCCACGTCACAGACGCCGGACACAACGGTACCGAACTCGATACCTCTCGCGGTCTCAACGATTACATTGTCGCCCTTGTTTATCTCAAACTCCAACGGATCAAAGAAATAGATCTTGCCCGCTGTACGAAATCTTACACCGATTACTCTTGTCATAAATCTATCCACCTCAAAATGATTCTTTTGCCGGATGCGCTGCGTGCGCATTGCCGTATTTTCTTACTGTCGCGCATCATGCGCGCTGCAAAATTGCCTTACTTTCGTGCTTCGTTTCGCGCACGTCCTAATATTTTATCATATTTTCTATGAAAAAACCATACTTTTTCATACTGCCCTATCCGTTCTCGCGGATCTCAAAGAGCAGAAGCTCGATGGTGAGCTCAAAATTTACGTTGGCACGCAGGCGCATCTTGGTCTTGTCGATGGCCTCGATGACCTTCTCAATGCCCTCGTAGCTGCTGCGTCTTGCCGCATGGCGCAGGGCCTGCAGCTCCTCGTGAAAGACCAGATGATCGCCATCCCTGGTCGCCTTGAACAGAAGCACGTCGCGGTACCACATGATCATGATATCCAGCAGATCGTCCACGCTCATCTTGTACTCCTCGATCTTGCGGATGCTTCTTACGACCTCCGCGGTCTCCATGTCGGGGATGTATTTCAGGAGCGCCAGCGCCTCCTCCTTGATGTGCTCGAACTCCTCGCTGGAAGCCAGGGCCTTGGCTCTGCCGATGTTGCCTCTTGCAAAAGCAACGCAGATCTCAGCCTTGTAATCGGGCACCTTCAGCTCCTCCATCAGGTACTTGCGCACCTCTGCGTCGGATACAGGCTTGAAATCCATTCTGACGCAGCGGCTCAATATCGTAGGCAGAAGCACGTCGATATTGGAGGTCAGAAGCAGGATCACCGCGTACTCCGGAGGCTCCTCTAATGTTTTTAACAGGGCATTCTGCGCCTGCACGTTCATCTTCTCGGCCTCATTGATGATGTAGACCTTGTAGGGACCGCTGTAGGGCTTGATCGCCACATCGCGGTTCACCTGCATGCGGATGTCGTCAACACTGATGACACCCGGCTTCTCGTGGGTCACCTGAATGATGTCCGGGTGATTGCCGGAAAAAGCCTGCTTGCAGGAGTGACACTCTTCACAGGGATCGTCCCCGCCCTTCTCGCACTGCAGAGCAGCAGCAAAAAGATTGGCGGCAAATTCCTTACCGACTGCTTTTTCTCCGTTTAAGATATACGCATGAGATATTTTTTTCTTAAGCAGCGCGCTGCGCATCTGCTCCTTCATCTGTTCCTGCCCGATGATGTCCTTAAATCGCGCCATGTTTCCTCCGGGTTATTGCATTTGCAAAATGTATTTCCTGATCTCGCCGATACAGCGATTCAGCCTGTCATTGTAAAATCTTCTCTCGATGCCTGCCTCCAGGATCTTCTCCTCGGCAAAGTCCTTGCTGTCTGCAAGAAAACGCCTGCAGAGCTCCTCAAACTTGGGCTGCTGCTGTTTTTTCTCGCGGTTCAACGCCCTCTGCAGGCGCACGCCGTCGTTCAGCTCGATCAGCACCGGCAGCACATTCTCCGCACCGAAATACTGCTGCATCTTCACGTAGGCCTCCAGCGTGCCGATCATCACATAGTTGCCCTTGCTTAGATCGATCCTGCCGTCGTCCACCGTGAAGTATCTCCAAAGTCCGTGGAAGGTCGTATACTCCCTGTCCTCCACGATCTTATTCTCGCTCTTTAACTTCTGAAAGCCCTCTTCATCCGTGAAAAAATACTCCACGCCGTCCTCCTCGCCTGCCCTGATGGGGCGGGTGGTGTACGGAACGATGTTATGAAGCTTCAGGGTCTCGTCCTTCAAAAGCTCTTTAAAAATGGTGTCCTTACCTGTGGAGCTCTTGCCCATAAGGTAAACTATCTTGCCCATGTTACCTCTCTTGATTACCTCTCTGTCAAAGGATGACCTTGATTCTGTGGTCCTCCGCCTTGTCTACTCCCTGCACATTCAGATGCGCCGCAAAAGAATCCCGGATCGTGGCGATAAGCTCCTCTGTGATTCTCTCGCCGGGCACCAGAAGCGGTACTCCCGGAGGATACAGATTGACAAAATCCGCCGCGATACGTCCGCAGGCGCTGCGAAGTCCGACCCACTGCGCCTCCATATCCCAGGCACGGCTCAGCGGGAGGGGGGCGGGTTCATTTTCGCTTACAGTGCTTGCTTTTTGCTCTGAATCGCCTGTTTCCGCATAATCTGCGTCGCCCGCAAGCTCCCCGTCGATCTCAAGAAGGGCTTCCTGCATTCGCGCATAACCTTCATCGGTATCTGCGATCGTGAACATGGCGAGGCAGTAATTCTCCGCCGCCATCTCAAGCTGCAGATGATATTTTTCACGCAGGATATCGTACAATTCCCTGCCGGAGATACCGGATAGGGATGCGTCGATCACAAGCTTGCCGATGTCCTGCTTCCTCTCATCGAGAGGGATAAAACGAAGCACCTTACAGCCCGCCGTGAGCGCGCGGTGCATCGCAGTATATTTCTTTTTGAAACTTGTAAACAGCTGCTCGCCCTGCTCCTCCACGATGCGCAGTGCATTGTCGATGCCCGCCATCAGCACATAGGAAGGGCTGCTGGACTGATAGATGTGAAGGAAACGTCTGAGGCGATCCCTGTCCACCAAGGAGCCGTTTACATGCAGCAGCGCTGTCTGTGTCATCGCGGGCAATGTCTTGTGAACGCTCTGGATCACAAGGTCCGCTCCGGCCATGCTGCTGTTTACAGGAAAACCTTCCGCAAGTCCCAGATGCGCGCCGTGCGCCTCATCCACGATCAGCGGGATACCCTGCTCGGGCGCGATCTTCGCGATGGCCGCAATGTCCGCGATCCTTCCCTCATAGGTAGGACTCACGATAAAAACCGCACCGATATCGGGGGACTTATCAAGCATTTTCTGCACCTGTTCGGGTGTGATAACATCACAGATGCCATAAGGCTCAAGAATGGACGGATAGAGATAACTTGCCTTCAGTTCTCTCTGATACACGCCGTGATAAGCCGATCTGTGACTGTTTCTCGCCATCAGCAGATGTCCGCCCTTGGGCAGAACCGCGCTGATAGCGCTTAAAATACCGCAAGTACTGCCGTTTACCAGGAAAAAACTCTCCTCTGCGCCGCAGATCCTCGCTGCATTTTCCTGAAGCTCCTGCAGTATCTCCTCCGATGCATGCAGGTTGTCAAAACCGTCGATCTCCGTGATGTCGATCTCAAAAAGCTCCTTCGGCATATTGCCGCAAAGCCTTCTTTTGTGACCGGGCATGTGATAGGGATAATGATCCGAGTTGCCATATTCATAAAGTTTATCGTACAGACGCTCCATGATCTTCCTTTCCCGTCACAGTCCGTTTTATCCCTTTATAGAAGTAAGCCTTCTTTCCCGGTAATTCATCCGGCAAAGCGTCACTTTGATTCGCCCTCCTGATAAGAATGCTCATAGCGCATTCCTTTTTTACCGAATAGGACACACATTTTCTTAATAGTAGCAGATTACCGGGAACCCCTTGGAAACGTAGGAGTAGATCTGCTTTGCTGCGCTTAAGGGCAGGTTTACGCAGCCGTGGGAGCCGCTGGTCAGATAAATATCTCCGCCGAAAGCTCTTCTCCAGGTCGCGTCATGCATGCCCACGTTGCCGTTGAAAGGCATCCAGTATTTTACAGGTGTCGCATAGTCGGCACCGCGCAGGATCGCATCGGTAGTCTTATAAGTCAGCCCGAAAATTCCGGGAGGTGTCGCATTTCCGTTGCTCATGTTGCCGGACACAAAATCGGTATCAAGCACCATTTTGCCGTCCACATAGAGGTAGAGATGCTGGCCGCTGAGGTCGATCTCCACGTAGGAATTACCGATATCATCCTCTTTGCCCTTTACTGCAGCCACGTTCAGATAAATGGGCTCGCGCTTCTCTTTTTTACCGTCGTGGATCAGGGAAATAAGCTCCTTAGTCTCCTCGGAGCGGTCGGTTCTCCAGCCGTATCTCTTGCCGGACACGGTGATGTCCTTGCCAAGAGAAGTATGGATCACTCTGTCCCTGCCGTAGGTGTCATTTTCAGCCGCACGGTCGGTGACGAACTGCTTGACAGCGTCCTCGTCCAAATGGGCTCTGGAATTTTTTACATCGATCCAGTTTTTCAGAACCTTCGCATCCACGACTACCTCGGAACCGTTCCAATCGTAGGTGATCTCAGTGTACTTCCAGCCGCAGGCAGTCTCAAGATTCCAATTCAAAGTCT
>JAZULD010000165.1:0-5136 GCA_045643625.1 Acetatifactor sp.
ACGTAGGAGTCAGCAACGATGGTAAGCTCTCTGTTTACGATGGGAAGCAGCACCTTGCGGCCGATCAGGTTCTGATAACGCTCGTCATCAGGGTTAACGGCTACAGCGGTATCACCCAGCATGGTCTCGGGACGGGTGGTAGCGAACTCCAAAAACTCGGTGGTGCTTACGCTGCCGTCCTCATTGATGAGGGGATACTTGATGTGCCAGAAATGACCGGCCTGCTCCTGGTACTCAACCTCTGCATCGGAGATGGAGGTGTTGCAGACAGGACACCAGTTGATCATGCGGGCACCCTTGTAGATATAGCCTTTTTCATGCATCTTCACGTAACCTTCGGTAACTGCCTTGTTGCCGCCCTCATCCTTGGTGACGCGCTCTCTGTCCCAGTCACAGGAGGAACCGAGCTTCTTTAACTGAGAAATGATACGTCCGCCGTACTCTTTCTTCCACTCCCATGCTCTCTCGAGGAACTTCTCGCGGCCAAGGTCATGCTTGTCGATGCCTTCGCTCTTAAGCTTCTCGATGATCTTAACTTCGGTTGCGATACTTGCATGGTCGGTGCCGGGCTGCCAAAGTGCATTGTAGCCCTGCATTCTCTTGAAACGGATCAGGATGTCCTGCATGGTATTGTCAAGTGCGTGACCCATGTGGAGCTGACCGGTGATATTGGGCGGGGGAATAACGATAGTAAAGGGAGTCTTGGAATGATCTACCTCGGCATGAAAATACTTCTTCTCAAGCCACTTCTCGTAGAGACGATCTTCCAGACCCTTGGGGTCATAGGTTTTTGCAAGTTCTTTGCTCATAATCTTCTCCTCTCTGAAATAACAAAACGCCCTCTGTCCACAGACAAAGGGCGTCAAAGCAACGCGGTACCACCTTTTTTCGCAGTAAAATACTGCCTCATTGGTCCTCTTGTCAAGGACCGTCTTCTGTAACGGGAAGTCCCGGGAGGACCTACTTGCGGCGTGCGCTTTCTCAGTTCTCCGGCTCGGAAGCTACCTTCCGCATCTGTTCTTTCAGCAGCCTTTCAGCGCCCTGTGTCGGCAGCCGCTGTCTCTTTTAAGAAGGTCGATGCGTACTCCTCTTCTTCAATGCCTCTTCATATAGGAAAAATATAGTATAATCCCCCTGCGTTTGTCAATAGGGCTTTCCCTTTTGTCGAATGCGTCTTACCAATTTGCAAACTGGCATGGTGAAAAATATCTATTCTGGCTCTTTTTTGCAAGCCACATCTCGCATATACTTTGAAAAAACAACAGAAACGAGGTAAGTCACCATGAAAAGAAAAAGAAGCGTCACTATTCTGATCGCTGCTCTCGTGCTTTTGGTCATCAGCATCGTGGCAGTGCTCATCACTCATAAGACAAGCTATCAGGCAAGCGTCGCAACAGGCGTGGAGTTAAGCGAGGTCAAGGCAACCATCTCAAGCATCGAGAAGGGTGATGCTGCCGGCAATCTGGACCTGCTTAAGTCGACCCAGTCCGCTCTCTCCGACAGAAAGCTCACCGAGGAGCGTCCCTACTCCTTCGCACTGATCGGTCTGTTTTTCTCAATTCTGCTCCTGTTTAAGGGCATCTACAACGCAGTGATCGGTGTTGCGGCCCGCAGAAAGGCTGATGTTAAGACCATCGCACTGGCCGGCCTTATGGCAGCCCTCTGCTACATCGGCTTCGCATTCCTGAAGATCGATATCCCCGTCGGTCCCGATAAGACCGCGTTCCACTTCGGCAATGTATTCTGCGTTCTCGCCGCACTGCTGCTTGGCGGCTTCTGGGGTGGACTTGCAGGCGCTGTGGGTATGACCATCGGCGATCTGACCACCGCTTACGTGACCAGCGCACCCAAGACCTTCCTGTTAAAACTGCTCATCGGTCTGATCGTCGGCTTCGTAGCACACACCCTGTGCAAGTTAAGCCATGACCACAAGGCAGGCTATGTGAGCAAAGTCACCGTGATCTCCGCCATCTGCGGCATGGGCTTCAATATCGTCGCAGATCCTCTGGTAGGTTACTATTATAAGATGTATCTCCTCGGTGTACCTCAGGAGTTAAGCTCCGCGCTCACCAAGATGCGTACCCTGACCACCTTTGTAAATGCGATCGTCGCGATCATCGCAGCAAGCATCTTCTACCTGGCACTTCGCCCCGCCCTGAAAAAGACCGGTCTCTTCGTGACCGTGCCTTCCCGCAAGGATCTTAAGGAGGCTGCCGCAGAGGAAGCTGCAAAGGCTGAAGATGTTAAGGCTGAGGAAGCAAAGAGCGAGGAATAATTTCCTGCAGAAAAAAGAAAGAAAAAGAAGGCGTGACTTTTGGTCACGCCTTTTCATTTGTCTTGCGTCCGGTGTTTATCTGTCATTCCCGCCAACCGACAGTTCTTCCTTGATGGCGCCGATCAGCAGCTCTGCGGCTTTGGTCAGCGGCTGATTCTTCTTCCAGACCAGCTTCAGCTGGGCATCGGCCACACCGGTGATGGGGCGGAAAACCAGATCACTGTGCTCGCCGGTATTCACCAGTTTATCCAGCGAGATCATGATGCCGATCCCCTCCCGGACAAACAGTGCTCCGTTGAAAGCCAGATTAAATGTTGCCGCGACGTGCAGCCTGTCGGCGTTCTCACCAAACCAGATGGGAAAGATCTGTTCGGCGGCCTGCCTGGAGATGATCAGCGGCTCCGGGAGCAGATCATCCGTTGTCAGCCTCTTCCTGGCTGCCAGCGGGTGGTCTTTTTTCATGATAACGCCCCATGTTTCGTGGGCCGGCAAAGGAATATGGTGATACCGTGCGGTGTCCACATAGTCCAGAACCAGCGAAAAATCGTCCAGACCCTTGTTCAGACGCTCCAGCACGTCCTCCGCGTTGCCGCTGTGGACATGACACACCAGCGGGATCCCGCGGCGGCGAAGCGTCTGCACCGCCCGGGCTGTATATTTGATGGAATCCGTTTCGGGGCAGCCGATGGTGACCTCGTAGTGTGTCGAATCCTCTGCACTGCAAAATTCCGCTTTGGTTTTGTCTACCAGACTCAGAATATCCTTCGCACGGCGCAAAAAGATCTCCCCTTCATCCGTCAGCCGGATGGCATAATTCGTGCGGTGAAACAGCTTGACTCCCAGTTCCTCCTCCAGTTCCTTCAGCTGGCGTGACATGGTAGGCTGCGTAACATGGAGCTTTTCTGCCGCCCGTGACATATTTTTCTCATTTGCCATTTCTACAAAATAGCGAAGCACACGATTTTCCATCCGGTCACCTCATCCGTTATCATCTGCCTATATGATAACGCAGATATTCAAAATACGCAATTCCAGTTATAGAAATGGAGTATTTGAATCACTTTTTCTTTAATACTATAATTAAATAAAATAATCGGAAAGGATGATTTTTATGAAAAAGAACGTACTGGTCATCTCCTCCAGTCTGCGCAGCGGCAGCAACTCCGAGCTGTTGGCCAGGGCCGCCATGGACGGCGCTGAGGCAGCCGGACATGATGTCCGCTGGCTGAGCCTGAAAGATAAAAAATACGAATTCTGCAAGGGCTGCCTCGCCTGCCAGAATACCGGAAAGTGTGTGATCCGCGACGATATGGACGACATGATCGATCCCGTCATGGATGCGGATGCCATCATCGTGGCAACACCGGTGTATTACTATGGCATGTCCGGCCAGCTGAAAACCTTCCTGGATCGGTGCAACCCGCTGTACATCGCAGACTACCGGTTCCGTGAAGTCTACCTGCTGACCACCTCTGCCGAGAATGGCGAGGAAGTGTATCAGACCGTTCAGGCCGGTCTTCAGGGTTGGGTCGACTGCTTCCCCAAAGCGTCCTTTGCCGGTCTTGTTTCCGGCGGCGGCGTAAACAATCCCAAGGAAGTCACATTCCACCCGGAACTGCTGAAACAGGCATACGATCTGGGAAATAATATTTAACCAAAACGGAGGTACATGATGATCTACAAAACATTTCAGAATCTGAAACTGTCCGGTCTCGGCCTTGGCTGTATGCGTCTGCCGGTAGTGGACGGCGATGACAGCGTCATCGATGCAGAAACCGCAAGAATCATGGTAAAAACCGCTTTCGACAGCGGCATCAACTATTTTGACACTGCCTACGGCTACCACGCAGGTAATTCCGAGGCTGTCATGGGAGAACTGTTAAAGGAGTATCCCAGAGACAGCTTTTATCTGGCAACCAAGTTCCCCGGCTACGATCCAACCAACTGGCCCCATGTGCGCGAGATCTTTGCCCAGCAGCTGAAAAAACTGCAGGTGGAGTATTTTGATTTCTACCTGTTCCACAATGTGTGCGAGATGAACATCGATGCTTACCTTGATCCTGAGTATGGCATCTTTGATTTCCTGATGGAGCAGAAGCGAAATGGACGCATCCGCCATCTTGGCTTCTCCACCCACGGCTCTTTGGAGGTCATGAAGCGCTTCCTGGATGCCTACGGCAAGGATATGGAGTTCTGCCAGATCCAGCTGAACTGGATGGACTGGGAGTTCCAGAACGCAAAGGAGAAGGTGGAACTGCTGGCGCAGTACAACATTCCCATCTGGATCATGGAGCCTCTGCGGGGCGGCAAGCTGGCAAATCTCAGCGAGGCCGATACCGCAAAGCTGAAGGCTCTCCGCCCCGAAGAGACTGTTCCCGGCTGGGCATTCCGCTTCCTGCAGTCCATTCCCGGCGTGACCATGGTGCTCTCCGGTATGAGCAATATGGAGCAGCTTAAGGCCAACATCGCCACCTATGCGGAGGAGAAACCCTTGAGCAAGGAAGAAATGGCCGTGCTCACCGGCATTGCAAAGGATATGCTGAAGGGCGGCACTCTGCCCTGCACCGCCTGCCGCTACTGCACCACTCATTGTCCGCAGGAGCTGCCCATTCCCGACATCATCTCCCTGTACAACGAGCATAAGGTCACCAGCGCCTACGGCTTCGGTTTCATCGCTCCCATGGCACTGAGTGCCTATCCCGAAGAGAAAAAACCCTCTGCCTGCCTGGGCTGCCGCAGCTGCGAGACCGTCTGCCCCCAGCAGATCAAGATCTCCGAAATGATGGCAGATTTCTCCGCCATGCTGGGCTGAGGATCACCATGGGAATCAAGTCGGAGGCCAAGCGGTCTTAAGAAGACAA
>JAZULD010000166.1:0-2176 GCA_045643625.1 Acetatifactor sp.
GGCCCGATTTGAGCAGTCGGTAGGTACCCTCCTCAAAACTGTCCTTTTCACCGAATTCCGTCAGGTCCACCGTCAACGTCACTTCATTTCCCGGCAACTCTGGTTTTTCCCTTAAGGTAAACGATCCTTGCGGGCGTCATATCTCCCGTGTCCTCAGGGTCCTGTTTCACTTTGTCCCTGCCGCAGGCGGCAAGGCCTGTCATAAACCGCCTATCAAGATAAAAGATAATATTCTTCTCACAAAACTGCTCCCGATTACAGTTTCACCACCGTACATCCCACAGGTCTTACTCTTAAGACATGGCAGCTGCCCTCTCCGCAGAATCGCTCGATCCACGCCTTGTAGGCAGGCGCCGCATCGCTCTTTAAGAACACCAGGATCGTTCCGGCGAAACCTCCGCCATGCACGCGGCAGACGCCCTCACTTCCGAGAAACTGCTTTGTAAGTGCCAGTGCCATTGGAATATTCTGGTCCAAGGGGGCCTTGTTGCTGTAGAGGTTCTGCAGGTTCACAGCCGATGAGCTGCCGCTGTCCTCCACCACTGCCAGGAAGTCCGCAAAGTCCTCTTTTTCAAGGGCAGATACCGCCCTCATGACACGCTTCTCCTCCTCGTAAAAATGGATGGCACGAAGCACTGCCCTGGGGCTAACCTTCTTAGCAATTGCAGGCAGCTGTTCGTAGAATTCCTCTTCAGGCAGGTCTCTTAAGACCTCTCTGCCCGCAGCCTCAGCTACGGAGCGCATCTCCGCGGGAACTGCCGCATAATCGTCCGTCAGATCCGCATGGGAGCCGCCGGTGTTCACGATGCCAAGTGCCAGATCCGCCCTGCCGAGATCGCAGGGGATCTCCTTTACCAGTGGCTCTTTTGCATCCTTAAAATCAATGGCGATCAGGCCACCCACGCAGCAGGCCATCTGGTCCATCAGACCGCAGGGCTTGCCAAAATATACATTTTCCGCGAACTGTCCCACCTTCGCGATGGTGGTTGCGGGTATCTTTATATCGTTGTAAAGCGCAGAGATCACGCAGCCGATCAGACCCTCAAAGGCCGCAGAGGAAGACAGTCCCGCACCTGCGGGCACATTGCCTGTGATGCAGGCTTTGAAGCCGCCGACCTTATACCCTGCCTGCTTAAGTCCTGCAAGCACGCCGCGGATCAGGGCCTTCGTAGTGCCTTTTTCCTCCTCTCGAACGCTTAACTCTTCACTTGCAAGCTCCGTCACAGGATAGCCGTCAGACCACACGATGATCTCGCTCTCTGCCGGGGCACCATGGCCTCGTCCACATATAATTCTCTCAGGCGCTCGTCCAGCACGCCCGCGTTGATCTCGTTGATATATTCACTCGTTTTCACTGTGTGTTACCTCTGTCTATGTTTATTCTATAGCGAAATCCTTGATAATAATGACCCATTCGAATCGTCCCGGACATGTTCCCGTCTACTTCAGGTTCTGCCTCGGAGACATGTTCTCTTCTGTTGCGGGTCTTACCTCGGGTTCCCCTTCATATTCTTCCTTGCAAAATCATCCGTCACAGCCCTTAAGTCTGCTTTCAGCTCCTCGGGATCCGCTCCGCCGTCATAGAGCTCGATGGACAGTTTCAGCGGTGCAAAAAGCTGAAGCGCAAGCCTCTTCGCACCCAGAGCCGCCGCCT
This sequence comes from Acetatifactor sp., assembly GCA_045643625.1. Classification (GTDB taxonomy): domain Bacteria; phylum Bacillota; class Clostridia; order Lachnospirales; family Lachnospiraceae; genus Acetatifactor. The sequence goes on from JAZULD010000166.1 coordinate 1,655, forward strand.
CTTCGGTCAGCTGTCCGTTTGCGATCATCTCGTTAAAAAGGTCCGCGGTGTAATTCACCGGACCTGCTGCTATCACATCCTGATAAAGCTTCATCTTCTCCGAACTCTTATACTGCTCGATGGTGATCATTCTGCGGAAAAGCTTCGCGAACTCATTCTCTGTCCAGAACAGGAACTGTTCATTGACGAACTCACACAGGTCGCCAAAGGCGGTATTTCGGTAACTCTCCGCGTCCTCCGCATACTCTTTTGCGGGAACATGATTGTCATCGGCCTGCTTCTCGTCCAGTTCAAACATGCGCGCGATGATGCTGTCAAAAATAGCCTGTTTATTCTCAAAATGTCGGTACAGCGCACCCTTGGTGATGCCAAGCTGTTCTGCGATCATGCCGGTGGAAACGGCCTCAAAACCTCTCTCCGCAAACAGCTTCAGGGACGCAAGCAATATATCTTCTTTTGATGTTTTCATAAAGCCTCCCGTGTGAAATAAACGCCCGTTCACTTGGTTTCATTATATGTTGC
>JAZULD010000167.1:0-10544 GCA_045643625.1 Acetatifactor sp.
CAAATTCTTCTGAAGTCAAAAGTTCAGAGAATTCTTTCTTTATTTTTTTCATGCAAACCTCCGATACTTTTTATTTTAACACAAAAGTATTTAGCCTAAATGTGAACTTTGCTTTAAGTGACAAGCTCTACGCAGCAGTAAATGCTTTCGCTGAGAACTGGGTTGCTGCAGGTCTTGTAGACAAGAGCTTCCTTGAGTATGTTAACGATGTTAACAAGGTATCCTTCCCCTGGAGCATGATCGATAAGATCACTCCCAGACCCGACGCACAGGTTGAGGCACTTCTTGCAGCTGACGGCATCGAGGAGCTCGACGCAGTTATCACCTCCAAGAACACCTACATCGCTCCCTTCGTTAACGCTGAGGAGTGTGAGTACCTGGTAATCGAGGATCTCTTCCCCAACGGCAGACCCGCAATCGATAAGGGTGGCATCATCTTTACCGATCGCGCAACTGTTGACAAGGTTGAGAAGATGAAGGTTTGTACCTGTCTGAATCCTCTTCACACCACCCTGGCTGTTTACGGTTGCCTGCTCGGTTACACCCTGATCTCCGCAGAGATGAAGGATCCTCAGCTGAAGAAGTTCGTTGAGACCGTAGGTTATGTTGAGGGCCTTCCCGTAGTAGTAGATCCCGGCATCATCGAGCCCAAGAAGTTCATCGACGAAGTTGTTAACATCCGTATCCCCAATCCTTTCCTTCCCGACACCCCTCAGCGTATCGCTACCGACACTTCCCAGAAGCTTGCGATCCGCTTCGGTGAGACCATCAAGGCTTATGTAGCAAGCGATGTTCTGAATGTATCTGATCTGAAGCTCATTCCTCTTGTATATGCAGGCTGGCTGCGTTATCTGATGGCTGTTGATGATGAGGGCAAGGCATTTACCCCAAGCTCCGATCCTCTGCTTGAGACCGTAACTCCTTACGTTGCTGATTACACCTTAAGCGCAGATGCTAAGGATCTTTCCAAGCTCGATGCACTCCTTGCAAACGAGAAGGTATTCGGTGTTGATCTCCACAAGATCGGCATGGCTGATATGGTTAAGGGCTACTTCGCAGAGCTTTCCGCAGGCGTTGGCGCTGTAAGAGCAACTCTGATCAAGTACGTTGGCTAATCACCATACTCTGAATTAAAAGCATAATAAAAGGCTTCGGCACTTAGGTGCCGGAGCCTTTTTTGTTGTGTTTTATATTCTGTTCGGTTTTACTTTGTCAGCATCATCATGATCTCGTTGCTTCTTGCGATGAAGCCGGTCATCTCCTCAGGGGAAAGAGGTGCCTGCTGAAGCTTTGCCAGATCGTAGAGCTGCTCGCAGATCAGTTCTGCGTTCTCGCTGTCCTGATTAGCGGTGATGAACTGAACCAGGGGATGGTTGGCATTTAAGATCAGGGTCTCGCCCTCAGCGCCGAGGTCACCCATGCCGCCCATGTTGTACATCTTCATCATGTCCTGCATACGTCTGCTCTCCTCGGAGAGAGTGATCATGGAAGCGATCTTCCTGTTCTTTAACTTCTGCAGCTTAACGCTTACCTTCTCCTTCTTAAGAGCCTTCTTGATCAGCGCACCGATCTTCTCTGCCTGCTCTTCCATCTCCTTCAATGCCTTCTTGGAGGTCTTGGCGGTAAGTGCCTCGGTGATGTCGGAGTCGATGCGCATGAAGTGCACGCCCTCATTCTTGGTCTCCAGCTGGGAGATGAAGGGCTGGTCGATATTGTGGGTCAGGATCACTGCGTCCATCTTGGCAGCCTTGAACATATTGATGTACTGGCTCTGCTGCTGTGCGTCGGTGACGTAGTAGACAGTCTTATCCTTCTTGTCTTCCTCTGCGGTCTCCTCAACATCCTCGACGATCTGTGCTTCCACCTTCTCGCCGTTCTCATCCACTGCATCCTCATCGGAGGGCTTGATCTCGAGACACTCGGGAAGGGTCAGATACTTGTCGTTGATGGTCTTAAAGAGGATGTAATCGTTCATTCTCTCGCAGAACTTGTCATCGCGCAGGCAGCCGTACTTGATGAAGGGGCTGATGTCGTCCCAGTACTTCTCGTACTCGTCCTTCTGGGTCTTGCACATGCCGGAGAGCTTGTCTGCCACCTTCTTGGTGATGTACTCTGCGATCTTTTTGACAAAACCGTCGTTCTGAAGGGCACTTCTGGAAACGTTCAAAGGCAGGTCGGGACAATCGATCACACCCTTAAGCAGAAGCAGGAACTCGGGAATGACCTCCTTGATGTTGTCTGCGATGAAGACCTGATTGTTGAAGAGTTTGATGGTTCCCTCGATGGAATCATACTCGGTGTTGATCTTGGGGAAGTAGAGGATACCCTTTAAGTTAAAGGGATAGTCCATATTCAGGTGGATCCAGAAGAGGGGCTCCTTGTAGTCCTGGAATACCTTGCGGTAGAACTCCTTGTACTCCTCGTCGGTACAGTCATTGGCGTGTCTGGTCCACAGAGGAGCAGTCTCATTTAAGAGCTCGGGTTCCTTCTCCTCTCCCGCCTTCTTCAGATAGATCTCGGTGGGCATGAAGGCACAGTACTTCTTGATGACCTCTCTTGCCTTGTACTCGTTGCAGAACTCCAGGCAGTCCTCGTTGAGGAACAGGGTGATGGTGGTGCCGACCTCGGTGCGGTCGCCGTCCTCCATGGAGTACTCGGTACCGCCGTCGCACTCCCAATGAACGCCGACTGCGCCGTCCTTATAGGACAGAGTGTCGATGTGCACCTCATCCGCTACCATAAATGCGGAGTAAAAACCAAGTCCGAAATGACCGATGATCTGGTCGGAATTGCTCTTGTCCTTGTACTTCTCAATGAAATCCGCAGCACCTGAGAAAGCGATCTGATTGATGTACTCCTCAACCTCTTCTGCGGTCATTCCAAGGCCGTTATCCACGAATGTCAAGGTCTTCTGCCCTGCGTCCGCAATCACCTCAATACGGCCCTTATAGCCCTCAGGAAGGGCATACTCGCCCATCATGTCAAGCTTTTTAAGCTTGGTCACTGCGTCGCAGCCGTTGGAGATCAGTTCTCTGTAAAAAATATCGTGATCCGAGTACAGCCACTTTTTAATGATGGGAAAAATGTTTTCACTGTTGATAGATAAGCTACCATTCTTCATTGCCATGTAAAAGTCACACTCTTTTCTGTTTGTTATTATTTATGGGAAGCTCTTACCCTTCCGGGAAAAAGCGCTCATATACCTCAAAGAAGTTGGTTGTGGTCACCTCATCGCTGTGGATGAAGGTGATACTGTCGAAGAGCCTGCTGTTCAAGCGCTTGGTCAGGGTCTCCATAAAGGTCTCGTACTCTCTGCCGAAGACCTCCTTGCGTCTCTTTTCCACGATCTGCAGCTTGTTCTTCTGGGTGTCTTCGGGGTCGAAGGTGCTGATGCACTTTAAGAGGTAATATCCGTTCTCGCCCTTCACCACCTGAGAGATCTGGCCGGTCTCCAAGTTAAATGCCTCCTGCTCCACCTCGAAGTCCCACTCCTCCTTGCCAAAGGATGCGGAGATGGTGGAATCGTCGCTGTAGCGTGCCGCAAGCTCTGTAAAGTCTACGCCCTCGTCCACAGCCTTTCTGCGGATCTCGGCAAGTTTGTCATAGACCGCAGAGTCCTGCTCGGGGAGATAATCCACCTTGTTGCCCGCGGAATCGGTCACATAAGTGCGCAGGAAAATATACTGAACGGCCACGGTTCTGGCCTCGTCATCGCTGATCTCGGGGTTCACGTCCATGATGATGTAGTCATAGACCTTGTGCGCAAGGGCATACTCTCGGTAGCTCTTTGCCACGCTGTCCTTAGTCACGTTAAGGAGCTCCTTCTCTCCGGCGCTAAGGCCTGCGACAAACTCCTCGGCAGCGCGGGTCACCAGCACTTCCTCATCCTCGTCAAGCTCCACGCCCTTGCTTCTTGCCAGGAGATACATGGTCTTGATCTGCGCCAGTTTCTCAAGCACGTTCTCCTTCACGCTCTCCTCAAGCGTCACGCCGTCGATGGACATGTCCCAGATGCGGCTGCCATACACTGCCTCGTAGCGGTTCTGCGCGGTGGTCAGATACAGCATCATCTCGGGTCTTGTACAGGTCACGTCGTCCACGCGGAACACCTCGTCCTTGTTGAGGCCGGAGGTGAACACCACCTTGGGCGCACTGTCCCCGTCCCTGCCGCAGCCGGCAAAAACAAAGCACATCATAACAGCAGCTAATATAATAAAAAGAGTTTTAATTTTTCTCTCAGATACAAACATAAAAAAAATTCCATCCCAAATCAGATTAGTATCAGTATACACCAAATTCACGGTTTCTTCTACTGTTACTTTGTCCAATCAATCCTGTCGGGATGGAATAAAACTTTGCGTTTTTATGTTTTTCCGTGGAAACTATCTGTTTCTCTCGATCTCGTCCAGAAGCTCGGTGAGTTCTTTTCTGGCCTTCTCGATCTCTCTTCTGTCCTGTCTGCGAAGCACCCTGTCAAAATCCATCAGGGCTCTGTCGATGACCTGACGGTCGGCAAGCAATGACTCCTCATAGAGGCGCTCGCCGCGCAGGATCTGCAGGCGGTTGACCTCCTCCTCGCGGGGATTCTGCTTCAAATACTTAAGCTTCTCAAAGCGCTCCTTTGCCTCCTCCTCGGAGATAGCGTTCTCTTCGCTCTGCACGATGACCTTGCGCACCACGCCTGTGGAGAGGACCTTGACCTCTACCTCAAGCAGGGAGTTGACATCGTAGGTGTAGGTGATCTGAACGCACTCCTGACCTTTGGGTCCGGGGGGAACGGGTACGGAGAGCTGGCCCAGCAGAACGTTATTGTAGGCCATGCGGCTCTCACCCTGCAGGATCTTTACTCTGACTCTGGTCTGATCGTCGTGTGCGGTCACTACCTCCTGGGTGCGGCTCACGGGAATGACGGTGTTGCGCTCGATGATGGGCAGGTAATGTCCGCCCTCCTCAAACAGGCCGTTGTCCACACTGACCTCGGTGCCCAGGGTAAAAGGACATACATCGGTGAGCACCATCTCGGTGATCTCGCGGTCTCGCTGCTTCATGGCGCACTGAATGGCAGCGCCCACTGCAACAGCGGTATCGGGATCGATGGAGTCATCGGGGAATCTGCGGAAGGTCTTGATCACGAAATCACGAACCAGGGGAAGTCTTGTGGCACCACCCACCAGGATCACGCGGTCGATGTCGGAGAGCTTGATGCCTGCATCCTTGATGCTTCTCTCGATGGGGATGCGGATGCGCTCAAGAAGAGGCGCGCATGCCTTAGTGTACTCCTGCAGCGTAACGGTGTGCTCGATGGCATTGCCGTCCACGGTGCAGCTTAAGGTCACTTCGCTCTTATCCTTAAATTCGCACTTGCATCTCTCCGCAACCTTCATCACGTCGGAATAGGTGCGGATGTCCAGAGTCTCGGGCGCAATGGCCGCATGCTCTAAGAACATTTTTGCAAGGACCTGTGTAAAGTCCTCACCGCCCAGGAAATTGTCTCCGGCTACGGCATGGACCTCCATGATATTGTCAAAATACTCCAAAATAGATACATCAAAGGTACCGCCGCCAAGGTCAAAGACCAGACATCTCTCGTCCAGGTCGTCCTTGCCCACGCCGTGAGCGATGGCAGCCGCGGTGGGCTCGTTGATGATGCGGGAGACGAACAGACCCGCCAGCTCACCGGCGCGCTTGGTCGACTTCCTCTGAAAATCATTGAAATATGCGGGAACGCTGATGATCGCCTCGGTGACTTCCTCGCCAAGGAACACCTCCGCATCCTCCTTTAAAGAGCGGAGCACCAGACCGGACAGCTCCTCCGCGAGGAATTTGCGTCCGCCCAGGTCAAACTGTCTCTCGGTGCCCATGCTGCGCTTAAAAACAGCAGCAGTGCGCAGAGGATGCAGTCTTCCGTATTCTTTTGCGGTCTCACCGACCAGCACCTGTCCGTCGTCATCGATGCTGACTACGGAAGGGGTCAGGACTTTGCCGAGACGGTTGGGGATCAGGTGTGCCTCTCCGTCCCGAAAGTACGCTGCCAGGCTGTTGGTCGTTCCCAGATCAATGCCTATGATCATTTGATTTTGCTCCTTTTCTGAAGATACAGAATCAATTCTTTAAAATCTTCCTCATCGGGCCACTTCTTCAGGCACTCTGCCGCCATGGCCTGTGCCTCCTCAAAACGTCCCTCCGCGATAAGGACTCTCACCTCGTAGATGTCGGAATCCTTACAGCTGTGGTATGCACAATACTGACAAAGGGGCATGCTGCGCACCTTTGCAAGCAGTTCTCTTGCCTCATCCACTCTTCCGAGGATCGCCAGCACCTCGATGCCGCGGCTGTAGGTCAGAGCCTTGTCAAGGCTGAAGCGCTCCATCTTCTTCTGCTGAACGGTGTAGATCTCCTCGGCAAGCTTCACTGCCTCACTCTTTTTGCCGGCCATGTACTGGGCCCACATTAAGTGGAGCATCTCTTGCTCGTAATCCTTGTCCCAGTCGCCCTTGGCCTTGGCGCGGTTCAGCTCCTCCGCGTACATCTTCACAAGTCCGGACATATCGCCGTCTAAGCTGCACAGGAATCTCTTGGCATCGGCCTTATTGCGCTCAGAGAGGTCTCTCTGACGCCAGGTCAGAAGATGCTTGATCTCCTGCTTGTCCTCCTGTAAGTAGCAGAGCTTCAGATAATGGCTGTAGTAGGCAGCCTTCTCGGTGCCTGCCTTTTTCCAGTTCTGCAGGAACTTCTCGTACTCGGTCATCTTGCCGCTTCCGAGCAGCAGGCTTGCTCTCTCGGAAAAAGGATTCTCGAAATCGGGGTAATCCTTGATGATCTTCTCCAGATATGCCTGTGCCTCGTCATATCTCTCCTTGCGGCGAAGCAGGATCACCTTGTAATAATGCATGGCAGTGGGGTCTTTTTTGTTCTCATCGGGCACGGCGATGGCCTTCTCGATGTAGTCCATAGCCTCTTCCCATCTGCCCATTGCTGCCAGCACCTTACTGCAGCGGTAAGGGGAATCAACGCCGTTGGGATCCACTTCTCCCAGACGCTTGAAGACCTCAAGAGTCTTCTCATTCTCCTGAAGATACTGTCCGCAGACGCCCAGGTGGAACAGATGGTCCGGGGTCTCGTCCGCGTTGTTCAGCATTTCATAATAGCGATATGCCTTGTCGGCACTGTCGGTCAGATCGGCGTAGTAGCACTCTGCCAACTGACCCTCAATGTATAAATTATTGCGCTTTAACTTCTCCAGTGCGTGGTAGATCTCCAGCGCTTCTTTGGTCTTATTCTCTCTCTTTAACAGCCATGCCTTGTAGCTTAAGCAGTTAAAATGCTCCTTGTCGAAGCTCAGTCCCTTCTCCAGGTGCATGCGGACCTTCTTGACATTGGGCTCCTTCTCGCTGCCCGCGATGCATGCCATGCGGTAGCTGATCTCAGCGGGCTCTGCAACATGCTCGCCTGCATCTGCCATGTCAAGGATCTCACCGTAGCGCTTCAGAAGCTCTGCGCGGATGTTCTCATCCTCGCTGTCGGGGTTCTGCTCCTCCAGAAGGTATGCCTCCAGAGTCTTCACATCGGCAAAATCGCCCGCCTCGTTCTCCTTCAGGTAGTCAAGCATCGCCCGGGCCTGCTCAAAAGCGTGATTGCGGATCAGCACCTTGCCCTTTAAGAAATACAGATCCAGGGAGGTAGGATTGACCTGCAGCGCAGTGTTCAGCGCATCAAAAGCCTCCTGCTCTCTGTGCATCTCAACAAGTGCCAGGCAGTTAAAATACAGACCGGTCTGATTGCGGGGCTCGATCTGCAGCATCTTGCGGGCATTCTCAAGCAGTCCGGGATAATTTTTCTCACGAAGCATCAGAGCGCACAGACTTGCGCGGCTGAAACCGTCGGAAGGGTTCTTGGCAAGTGCCTTTTCATAAAGTACTACTGCCTCATCCCTGTTTCCCAGGTCCTCATTGCATCTTGCCAGGCGGCTGTAGACCTCAGGGAGACGCTTGCTCCACTTGGGATAATAGCTGTCCTCGGGGGAAAGTGCCTCGATCAGATCAAGCTGTTTCTGTGTGGAAACTGCGCCCTCTTCGTTCTTGCCCAGGCCGATCTCCACGATGGAAGTAAAATGATAATAGTCGATGGGATGAATAGTCTCGGGGCTCAGCTTCTCGCCCCATTTTGCTGCTTCCTTAAGATCGTCATACAGAAGGTAGCTCCATGCCAGGGACAGAATATTCTCCGCATCGTCAGGATTCTCTTCATATTTTGCCAGAAGCTGCTCCTTATATGCCTTGCTCCACTCAGCGCGCACACCTGCCAGGTAATTGCTCTGACCGGGATTGTGATCGCTTCTGGAGATCATATCGGAGAGCGTGCTGATAGCATCCTCATAGTTCTTAAGGCCGGCCAGGCTCTGAGCGCGCAGCCAGTCGATATTCATATTGTCCTTGATGTCCTTGCAGACCTCGATACACTCATCGTACATCTCGGCATCCAGATAGGCGCCTGCCAGAGACTCGATCAGGCTGGTGTCGCCGGGATACCTGTCGCAGAGTGCCTTTAAGGAAGCGATCGTCTCCTCATCGCCTGCTTTTCCTACGATCCTTAAGATTCCGGCTTCAGCGTAGGGGTGACTCTCGGGCATGGTGCGCAGTTTCTCGATCATAGCCATCTGATCTGCGCCCTCTGCCTCTCTCATCTTTCTGTAGAGGGCATTATACTCCTCGCAGGCTGCGCCGTTTACGCCGGGCACATACATCTCCACGGGCAGAAGCGCGGGATAACGGATACCGCCGATCACAGCAAACTCCAGGAAATCGGAGGGGAACTTCTCAGCGAGCTCGTCTCTTCTCTCCTCAAAACGGAACTCCTTATCCATCAGCTGCCAGATCTTCTGGGGCAGAAAAAAGTGGTCCATCAAAAATCTGAGCAGAGTCTCCTCCATCTCGCCTCTGGTGTCCAGAGAAATGCAGAGATCGTCCTCAAACAGTTTCTTCCACTCATTCTCATCGATTCGCTTGCGGAAATCTTCATAAATATTGTTAAGGCGCTTCTTCCAGTCTTCCTCGGGAGTGAGGGCAGTCTCCTCCTCTCCCTCCGCATGCTCCTTCGCATACTGAAGAGCCTCCTCATAGGCCGCACGAAGAGCCTTAAACTCCTCGGGCTTCTCCTCGGGGTTGGTCTCCTTTAAGCGTGCGCGGTACGCCTTCTTAATTACATCTGTATCATTTGTCTGCTCTATTCCAAGCAAAAACCAGTTCATTTTTATCCTCTTTTCTGAAAAAAGTCCGCAGACTTTCCATAATCGTCACAATTTCCTCTGAATTGTAGCACATTTGACACAGTTTGGACAATACCTTTGGCTTAATGTATTTATTCTGGGACAATCTGTATGTGGGAAAACAAAAGACGACATGCTCCTTAAGTCATGTCGTCTCCTGCTATACTCATATGAAACTATTAAATATCGGATAAGTCACCGACCGGATGCTTATCATGCAGCCGATCGGACGCGGAATATGCGGATCAAAATAAGGTCACGCTTCCGATCAGATATCGAACTTGCGGATCAAAATAAGGTCACACTTCCGATCAGATATCGAACTTGCAGATCAAAATAAGGTCACGCTTCCGATCAGATACCGAACTTGGGGATAGCGTCGATGGACTTAGCCAGATCCTCATCGGTGGGGATGTAATCGGTCATCACGCCATCATTGAACTTCTCGTATGCAACCATATCGAAGTAACCGGTACCGGTCAGACCGAATACGATGTTCTTCGCTTCGCCGGTCTCCTTGCACTTTAATGCCTCGTCGATGGCAACCTTGATCGCATGGCTGCTCTCGGGTGCGGGAAGGATACCCTCTACTCTTGCGAACATGGTAGCTGCCTTGAATACTTCGGTCTGCTCTACGCTTCTTGCGGTGATCAGGCCCTGATCGTAGAGCTCGGAAACAACGGAGCTCATGCCGTGGTAGAGGAGGCCGCCCGCATGGTTAGCGGAAGGAATGAAGCCGCTGCCTAAGGTGTACATCTTTGCCAGAGGACATACCTTACCGGTATCGCAGAAGTCGTAGGTATAAGTACCTCTTGTCAGGCTGGGGCAGGATGCGGGCTCTACTGCGATGATCTCGTAGTCAGCCTCACCGCGGAGCATCTCACCTGCAAAAGGAGAGATCAGACCGCCTAAGTTGGAACCGCCGCCTGCGCAGCCGATGATGGTATCAGCCTTGATACCGTATTTGTCAAGCGCTGCCTTGGTCTCAAGACCGATCACGGACTGATGAAGGAGTACCTGTGAAAGCACGGAGCCCAGTACATATCTGTATCCCTCCTGGGTCACTGCTGCCTCAACTGCCTCGGAGATCGCACAGCCGAGACTTCCGGTGGTGCCGGGGAACTCTTCGTTCATCTTGCGGCCTACATTGGTGTTCATGGAAGGGGAAGGAGTTACGGTAGCGCCGTAGGTGCGCATTACCTCACGTCTGAAAGGCTTCTGCTCGTAGGAGACCTTAACCATGTAAACCTGGCAGTCCAGATCAAAGTAGGAACATGCC
>JAZULD010000168.1:0-25546 GCA_045643625.1 Acetatifactor sp.
TTCTTGGATGCGGACTTCTGCTTGTCAGCCACAGCCTCCATGACAACACCGATGAGAACGATCGCAGCGCCGACCCAGGTGAGTACGTCACCGGCAAGGGACATATGCACATTTACGCTGCGGTAGAGCACGGGGCTTACCTGCAGGGGATAGAGAAGGGCCATTAAGAGCCACATCACGATCTTAACAAAGAAGGGTACAGGCTTGGTCTGCGCGTCCAATGTCTTCTTATAGGCTGCATTTTTCAGCTCGCGGATCAGAAGGAACAGACCCAGTCTGTAGCCGTACACGATGAGCAGAACACAGATGATCAGATAAGGGATGCTGTAGGAGCCGCCCACAAGAGCAGCGATCAAAAGTGCGGTGCCGCAGCCTGCCACGGCCAGACCGTAGCCTACGGACATGAACCACACGAAGCGGTAGAAACCGATACAGCAAAGTACAGCGGACACAGCCGCAAGGATCCAGAATAAAACAGGGAATACCATATGCGACCTCCTAACCTACTTTGAAGTAGTCTTTGATGTAAGCGGCAAAGCTCTTATCTCCCACCTTGGTGTCACCCACCAGGTCATGGCTTAAGGTCCACTTGGAGAAGAGAATGATATCGTGCTTGCCTGCTTTTTTGATCTTGGGCAGGTTGGCGAGAATGCCGAAGAGCCAGATGGGAGCCCACTTGATCTTAGTCTCCTTGCCTGCTGCCTTGAAGCACATGTCAGCCATCTCGATGTAGGAGTAGGTCTCCTTGCCGCCCACATTGTAGGTCTTGTCGGTATCCTGCATGTGGTCCACGATAAATGCGGCAAAATCAGGGCAGTCCACTACATTGGCCTTCACGTCGCCGTAGCCCTTTAAGAGCTGCATCTCGCCCTTTTCAACGTAGGGCTTGAATACTTTTGCAATGTCATAGAAATAGCCTGTGGGACGATGGATCACATAGTCCATGGGCTCTTTTTTGATTTCCTCTTCCACCAGATACTTGGCGTGGAGCATGGGCACCTTCTCGGCGCCGGGCTCGTCGCAGGAGATAACTGAGATATAGTTGAACTTCTTGACGCCTGCGCGCTTGCACTCTGCGTAGAGGTTCATGTTGCCGCGATAATCGATATCGTAGGCGGTAAAACGGGTGGACGCACCGGTAAGACCCATGGTGGTGATGCACACTTCTGCGCCCTCACACAGGCCGTTTAAGGATGCGGGATCGGTTGCGTCGATGGAGCGGAAGGTGTACTTGCCCTCACAGCCCTCAACAGGGCGCTCCTTAAGATCCGCAGCGATGACTTCAAAGCCGCGGTCACATAATACTTTTAAGATCTCGGCACCGAGATTGCCGAAGGCACCTGCCAATACTACTTTCATTTCAATGCCCTCCGCTTACTTCTTGCTCTTTTCCTTGGAACGCTTGTCGTTGATGATCTTCATGTGTTCCTCGGTGATCAGAGTGACATTGTTCTCGCGTGCCCACTCAACACAGCCCTTTAAAACAACGGGCAGGAATACGCGGGGAACGTTGAGAATCGTATTTAATGCTTCATCGGTGAATTTGACCTTGTCATCCGCACGGTCTGCCGCATAGCGAACAGACTCCAAGGATGCCTTTCTTACGGGAAGAAGCTCTGCGCGCAGTCTTCTCTTTCTGTGGAACCAGAAATTCTTGCTGTCACGATAGCCGTAGTCTACGGGCAGGGGAGGAAAATCGGTTGCACGCACGCCGTTGATGATGGCGTCGGAGTACTGCTTTTTCATGAGGATGCGGTCGATCTTCAGAATGAAGTGGCAGCCAAACTTGCTGGTGATGCCGTTGAAATCATGATAGGGAGGCTCGTATCCGGAGAGCTGTCCGGGAGCGTCATCCTGTGCATTGTCAAGCTCTCTGACCCAGGTACACTCGATCGCTTCGATCGCGTCGGTGATGACCATGGGGCGCTTCTCGCCGGTCTCTTCCTCGATCTGGCTCTTCTCCAGACGGAAGTTGCACTTGGGCATTTTGTCCTCGGGCTTATCGCCGGGCCAGCTTAACTTAACGCACTCCTTGAAGGTTGCGGGCTTGTCGTCCACGAAATTCAGGACGCACTTGCCGTTGCGCAGGATATTCTGCGCGGTGTTGGACGAATTGCGGCAGGACAGAAGCATGGCATAGAAGTCCTTGCCGGCAACATAATAGGGTTGTACCAGACTGTAGGGTCCCAAAGTAGTGGAACCGTCCTCGCACAAGGTACTGATGACCACGGTGGGCATAGGAAAAAACAATGATGTCTGATAAAAATTGTCTACCACGCGCAGGTTCTCGAAACTGGACATTTTGGATTCCTCCTTTAGATCTATAGAACTTTTATTAGAATGTCACAGATCAGATCGAACTCCTTTCCTGCCACTGTCCAGGTGAGCATTGCCTCGGCTGTAAAATCAGCCAGAAAATCACTGTCGCAAAAGGGGCGAAGCACTCCGGCGATCTGCTCCCGCAGCATCGCGTGATACTGTCTCGGAGGCGCCGGCATCTTCTCCGAAGCTTCGGTGAAGAGAACATTATACTGCTCCAGGAAGCTGCGAAGCTCAAGGTGCAGGGTGCCAAGCACTGCGACGGCGTCGGATGTGTTGTCTGCGGTGTTCCTGATGTTCTGCAGGCACTGCTCCCAGTCCTCCAGCATGAATCCCGCTATCAGAGCGTCCTTGGAAGGATAATAATTGTAGACCGTGCCTACTCCCACGCCGCAGTTCTTCGCGATGTCGCGGATGTTCAGCGCACTGTATCCTTCTGTCATGACCTGCTTGCGTGCCTCTGCTTTCAGCTTCTGTTCCAGGTTTTTAATGATCTTGGGCATGTATGGGGTCCTTTCTGAACTTGTTCATATAAATAATAGCAATCCTTGGAAGTAAAGTCAAGTTTCGAAGGGTCAGCTTATTGGGGGGCTATATGTTATTGGAATTAACCGTTTTTCAGGCCTTCTCTGATAATCTCGTTCACGGCCACAGGGTCCGCCTTGCCCTTCATGGCCTTCATGGTCTGTCCCACCAGGAAGCCCACCGCTCTGTCCTTGCCTGCGTGGAAATCCGCCACGGACTGCGGGTTCTCCGCAAGGACCTTCGCAACACACTCGCGCAGGGAATCAAGATCGTTCACGGTCTTTAAGCCCTTCTCCTCCACGTATTTCACGGGGTCCATGTCCTCGTCGAACATGACCTGGAAGATCTCCTTGGCCACGGTGGAGTTTACGATCTTTTGATCGGTAAGCTCGATCAGGGCAGCCAGATTTTTCGGAGAAAAAGTGATCTCCTCGGGGTCTGCCTCCCTCTCCTTCAGGATGCGCAGAGTCTCGCCCATCAGCCAGTTGCTGACCTTCTTGGGCTGATGACACAGGTCTACGCAAGCCTCGAAGAGCTCTGCCATATGCCTGGACTGGGTGATGATCCCGATGTCGTAATCGGGGATGTCGTACTGCTCGCGGTACCTTGCGATCTTCTCGTCGCGCATCTCGGGCCTCGCGGCGCGCACTCTCTCGATCCACTCCTCACTGATAAAAACAGGGGGAAGGTCGGGGTCCGGGAAGTAGCGGTAATCCCTGGCGTCCTCCTTGGAGCGCATGGGGAAGGAGCACTCCTTATCCTCGTCCCATCGTCTGGTCTCCTGCACCACTTCTCCGCCCGATTCGATGATACCGATCTGGCGCTCACGCTCGTTGTCAATGGCTCGTACGATGGAGCGGAAGGAGTTTAAGTTCTTCATCTCTGTTCTGGTGCCCAGGACCTCGCTGCCCTCTTCCCGCACGGAGATGTTTACGTCCGCTCTCATGGAGCCCTCCTGGAGCTTGCAGTCGCTGACGCCCAGGTAGCGGATGATAGTGCGCAGCTTCTCAAGGTAGGCGATGACCTCCTCCGCGCTTCTCATGTCGGGCTCGGAGACGATCTCGATCAGAGGCACGCCGGAGCGGTTGTAATCCACCAGGGAACTGTTTGTCGCCTCGTCGTGGATCAGTTTGCCTGCATCCTCCTCCATGTGGATCTCGTGGATGCCGATCTGCCTGGTTCCATCATCCGTCTCGATTACAACTGCACCGTTTCTGCAGATGGGGAGATAGAGCTGGGAGATCTGGTAGTTCTGAGGATTATCCGGGTAAAAATAATTTTTCCGGTCAAATTTGCAATGTCTTGTGATATCGCAGCCTGTCGCAAGTCCCACCGCGCAGGCATATTCCACCACCTGTCTGTTTAACACAGGCAGGGAGCCCGGCATACCGGTGCAGACCGGGCAGGTATGTGTATTGGGTGCGCCGCCGAAAGCGGTGGAACAGCCGCAGAAGATCTTGGTCTTCGTGGCAAGCTCCACATGCACCTCAAGACCTATGACGGTCTCATATTTTTTCATAATATTGCTACTCACTGTGCCCTCCGCATCTTCTGCTCATATGTATATGCGGCCCTGAGCAGGGTCTTTTCGTCAAAACAGTTGCCGATCAGCTGAACGCCCACGGGAAGTCCCGCGCTGTCGGTGCCGCAGGGCACGCTGATCGCAGGCAGTCCCGCAAGATTCACGGCAATGGTATAAATATCGCTCAAATACATTTTGATGGGGTCTAAAAGGCTCTCGCCAAGCTTCGGCGCTGTGGACGGAGCAACAGGTCCAAGGATCAGGTCATATCGCTCAAATGCCCTGTCGAAGGCCTCCTTGATGATCCTCCTCACCTTCAGCGCCTTTAAATAATAGGCATCGTAGTAGCCTGCACTCAGCACGAAGGAGCCCAGCAGGATCCTGCGCTTGACCTCGGTTCCGAAGCCCTCCGCTCTGGTCTTCTTGTACATCTCATGCAGAGGAAGATCGCCCTCCGCGCGGAAACCGTACTTCACGCCGTCAAAACGGGCCAGGTTGGAGCTTGCCTCAGCGGACGCTATAGTGTAATAGGCGGGGATGGCGTACTCTGTCAGTCCAAGGTCGAATTCTTCTACGACCGCGCCCTGCTCTGCAAGCACCCTTGCTGCGGCAAGAACACGCTCCCGCACATCGCTCTTTAATCCCTCTCCGAAATATTCTCTCGGGATACCGATCTTAAGCCCCTTCACATCTTCCGAAAGGCACTTGCAAAAATCTGTATCCTCCCTGTATACGCTTGTTGCATCCTTAGGATCGCCCGAAGCAATTGCCTCAAGCACTGCGGCTGCATCCGAAACACTCTTCGTAATGGGGCCGATCTGGTCTAAGGAAGAAGCGTATGCCACAAGGCCGTAGCGCGACACCGTGCCGTAGGTGGGCTTCAGTCCCACCACGCCGCAGTAGGATGCAGGCTGACGAATGCTTCCTCCGGTATCACTGCCGAGAGCCGCGAAGCACTCTCCCGCTGCCACCGCTGCCGCGGAGCCTCCGGAGGAACCGCCGGGCACATGGTCTGTGTTCGCAGGGTTCCTTGTGACGCCAAAGTATGATGTCTCCGTGGTGCTGCCCATGGCAAACTCATCCATATTGGTCTTGCCGATGATCACAGCGCCTGCTACCTCTAAACGCTTCACTGCCTCAGCACTGTAGGAAGGCACAAAATCCTGAAGGATCTTAGATCCGCAGGTGGTCCTGATGCCCTCCGTGCACAGATTGTCCTAGATGGCAAAAGGTACGCCCGCAAGGGGTCCTGTGAGGGCGCCCGCATCGATCAGGGTCTGCACTTCCTCCGCCCTCTTGAGGGCTTTTTCCCGCTCTAAGGTGATATAGCAGTGGTTGACATCCTCGCACGCGTCGATCCTCGCAAAGACTGCTTCCACGGCGTCAATGACCTTCACTTCACCCTTTTTGATCTTCTCTGACAATTCAACTGCCGTTAATTTCAACATATCCATAAACGATCTCCCCGTCCTACTCCACCGTTCTCGGCACCTTGAAGCTGCCGTCCTTCCTGTCAGGCGCGTTGGCAAGGAGGCTCTCCCTGTCGTCCGTGCCTGTGACGATGTCCTCGCGGAACACATTCTCAAGCGGAAAAACATGGGACATAGGCGTTACTCCTTCCGTGTCAAGCTCGTTCATCTTATCGATGTAGGCAAGCATTTTGCCCATATCCTGCTTTAAGAGCTCCCTGTCGTCGCCCGTAAGGTCCAGCTTGGCCAGTATGCCAAGATGATCGATCATTTCGTCCGTGAATCTGTCTGTCATTTTGTACACTCCTTCGCCCGCTTTTCTTACGCGGGCTGTTCTTTTTATCATACCATAATCCGGACAAGTGCGCAAAAAAAGCCTGCGTCCCCCGGGGAACACAGGCTTGATTCGTCAATATTAACTCCAGCGGTTATCTTATTCGCAAGCGTTTTTGAACTCGGTCCAGATCTCTGCGTGAAGATCCTCTGCCTCTGCGGAGATGTTGCAGATGCTCTCACCGGTTGCGCCTTCGGGAAGCACTACCAGGGGCTTCATCTCATCGCTGATCAGAGCCTCTGCAGGCTTGTTGGTGCAGTAGTAACCGAGATACTCGAAGCACTGAGCTGCAACCTCGGGATCGTTCAGATAGTCGATGAAAGCGTAAGCTGCATCAGCATTGGGTGCCTTGGAAGGAATGAAGCCTGCCATGATACCGAAGCCGAGACCCTCCTCGGGAGATACAACTACCAGGTTGGGGTTCGCATTGAGTGCTGCAAAAACCTGAGAAGTGTAAAGGAATGCTGCAGCAACCTCGCCGCTGATCAGGTAGTCCTGAGTGTTGTTGTCGTTGATAACACGAATGTTGGGAGCAAGCTCCTTCAGCTTGTCGCCTGCCTTGCGGATCACGTCGAGGTCCTCGGTGTTGAAGGACTCGCCCATGGTCTTTAAGGTGATACCGTTGATAACACGATAGTTGGCGGTCAGAGCAACATTGTCCTTCAGAGCGGGATTCCACAGATCGCTGTAGCCCTTGATCTCAACATCGGTGAGTTCGGGATCGTACAGGATCAGGGGGATACCTGCGCCGTAAGGAACGGTGTACTCGTCCTCGGGATCGTAGAACTGACCCATGAAAACGGTGTTCAGGTTCTTATAGTTGGCGATCTTGGAGGTGTCAAGCTTCTGAGCAAGGCCCTCAGCGATAACCAGCTCGATGATGTAGTCATCAGCGATAACGAGATCGTAATCGCCGCCCTTGGTCTCCTCTAACTTCGCAAGCATATCCTCATCGTAATCGAAGTTGGAATAGTTGATGCGGACGCCGGTCTTCTCCTCGAAGCCGTCCAGCACTTCCTGAGGGAACATGCCGTCCCAGGTATAAAGATTCAGTTCGCCGCCTACCTTCTTGTCAGCCTTGCCGCAGCCGGTAAATAAAGCAGCGGTCATAACAAGAACCAGAAGCAGTGCAATGACTCTCTTAAAATTCTTCATTTTTTCTCCTCCATATCGTTCTGTCTTTTTTTAATAGAGTTAAATTAAATATTTGCGTTATTACATTACCCCATGACGTCCAAAACGTCAAGAAGCATTTTTAACGATTTTTAGGGCATAATCAGCCTGTATTTCGCTTATTTTTCACACGACCCACAACTGCGGAGCCCCACAGAAGCAGCACGGTGATGAGCAGCATGACAGCCGCAAGCGCATTGATCTCGGGAGTTACGCCGGTCTTAAGCTTGGTGTAGATCTTGATGGGAAGGGTGTTGACCTTGGGTCCCGTCACGAAGATACTGATGACCACGTCGTCGAAGGACATGGCAAAGGACAGCATCACGCCTGAGAGGATCGCGGGCATGATGAGGGGCAGGGTCACGTCAAAGAACACCCGCATGGGGGATGCTCCCAGGTCGAGGGCCGCCTCCTCCAGGCTCTTGTCCATTCCCACCAGTCTCGCCTGCACCAGGCTGAAAATGTAGGGAACGCAGAAGGCCGTATGGGCGATCACCAGCGTGAGCATGCCGAAGGGCAGGTTCATCAGGGAAAAGATCGAGAGAAAAACCATACCCAGAATGATCTCGGGAATCATAAGAGGGAGCAGAGATACATAAGCCACGGCATCGTTAAGCTTGCTCTTACGCTTCTGCATGCCGATGGCGCCAAGTGTGCCGATAACTACGGCGCACAGGCAGCTTAAGACTGCCAGGATCAGACTGTTGATCAGTGCCTCCCTGATATCTCTGTCCGCAAAAAGTTCTCTGTACCACCGCAGCGAAAAACCGGTCCAAACGGTGGTCAGCTTGTAATCGTTAAAGGAATAGATCACGGTCAGCAGGATCGGGATGTAGGTGATGACCGTGATGATGCCCACGTACACGAAGGGCCATTTTCTTTGTTTCATAACGGCACCTCCCTAAATAATGCCTTCCAGCTGTGAGCCGCCGGTCACCTTGCGGTAAATGCGGATCATAACGGAGGTAAGGATCATCAGTACAGTGGAGAGAGCTGCCGCGAAGGGGAGATTTCTTCCCTTGGTCAGCTGCTCCTGAATAATGCTGCCCACCAGGACGATCTTGTTGCCGCCGAGGATGTCGGCGATGAAAAAGAGGCCCATGGAGGGGATAAAGCTCAACACGATACCGGACAGAAGACCCGGCATGGTAAGGGGCAGAGACACTGTGAGAAAGGCCTTCGCGGAGGAAGCGCCGAGGTCTCTCGAGGCCTCCACCAGCGTGTAGTCAAGCTTCTCTGCGCTGGAGTACACGGAGAGGATCATAAAGGGCAGCAGGGCGTAGATCATACCCACCACAACTGCCGGATAGGTGTAGAGAAGCTTCAGGGGCTCACTTGTGATGTGAAGACCCATCAGGATCTTGTCCAGCACACCGTTTGAGCGGAACACGATGATCCAGCCGTAGAGACGGATCAGGGCGCTGGTCCAGAAAGGGATCATGATAAGCAGCATCATTCTCTTTTTCCAGGCGGCGCTCATTCTTGCCATAAAATAGCCGTAGGGGTAGCCGATAAGCACGATGAGGCCGGTAGAGAGCAATGCCAGCTTGATGGATTCCACAAAGGTATTGCGATAGAGAGGTTCCCAGATCCTCTTGTAGTTGTTCAGGGTGAAGACAAAATCAACACCCCAGACCTGTGCGCGGCTCGTAAAGCTTAAGACTACCATGTAGACGAGCGGCAGCGCCACGAAGAGGATGGTGAAGATG
This sequence comes from Acetatifactor sp., assembly GCA_045643625.1. Lineage (GTDB taxonomy): Bacteria > Bacillota > Clostridia > Lachnospirales > Lachnospiraceae > Acetatifactor. Next base: position 9,052 of record JAZULD010000168.1, read on the forward strand.
TACATGGGCAGAAGCAGAAGCGAGCTGCCCTTCTGTTTCCTGGTCATTATGCTTCCTCCTGCGCTTCGTCGGCAACGACCACTGCGTTCTCTTCTCTCCAGCCGATGGCGAGCTCGTCTCCCACCTGGATGTCGGAGTCGATGCCGTATCTGCCCGCTGTGATGAGCTGGCCGTCGTTTAAGGCAAAAAGGATCCTCAGCTGTCCGCCGGAGAAGCTCTTCTCCAGAACTCTCGCAGGGAGCACGCAGGCCTCCTCGCCGTTCATAAGCACGTTCTCGGCGCGCACCGCAAAGGTGCTGCCGTCAAGCTTCACTATGTTCGCATTGCCTACAAAATCAGCCACATAGCTGGTCCTGGGCTTATAGTAGATCTCATTGGGAGTGCCGATCTGCTCCAGCACACCGCCGTGCATGACAGCGATGCGGTCGGACATGTTGATGGCCTCCTCCTGGTCGTGGGTGATGTAGATAAAGGTGAGTCCCAGCTGCTTCTGCAGACGCTTTAACTCAAGCTGCATCTGACGGCGGAGCTTTAGATCAAGCGCTCCCAGGGGCTCGTCAAGAAGCAGTACCTTGGGGGCGTTCACCACTGCTCTCGCGATGGCGATACGCTGTCTCTGACCGCCGGAGAGCTGGTCGGGCATACGCTTCTCAAAACCGTCAAGCTGCACCAGAGAGAGCATCTCCTGCACTTTTTCCCTGATCTGCGCCTTGGGCACACCCCGCAGTTTCAGGCCGTAGCCCACGTTGTCGGCCACGTTCATATGAGGGAAAAGAGCATAGTTCTGGAAGATGGTGTTCACGTTGCGCTTGTTGGGCGCAAGGTCTGTAATATTCTCGCCGTCCAGCACCACACTGCCTGCGTCGGGCTGCTCCAGTCCTGCGATGATGCGCAGGGTGGTAGTCTTACCGCAGCCTGAGGAGCCGAGAAGGGTAATGAATTCACCGCGCTGTACGTCCAGGTTCAGCCCCTTCAGCACCCTGGTGCCGCCAAAACTCTTGCTGATCTGTTTTAACTCTAAAATCGTATCCACTGCTTGTCCTCATTTTGGGAAAAAAGTTTCCGGCGGGCATCAACCAACCGGAAACTCTCTGTTTGTTCGTTACTGTATCCAATTACATTTTTACGATTCTGTCCACTGCCTCTACGGTATTCTCGTAGCTGCCGAATGCGGTCAGACGGAAGTAAGTCTCGCCGCTGGGGCCGAAGCCTGAGCCGGGGGTACCTACAACATTGACGTTCTCAAGCAGGTAATCGAAGAAATCCCAGCTGGACATGCCATTAGGAGCCTTCAGCCAGATGTAAGGAGCGTTCACACCGCCGGATACGGTGTAGCCTGCATTCTTCAGACCGTCATAGATGTACTTTGCATTGTTCATGTAGTAAGCAACCTGCTGCTTCAGCTGAGCCTTGCCTGCCTCTGAGTAAACAGCCTCACCTGCGCGCTGTACGATGTAGGGAGCGCCGTTGTACTTGGTGCCGTGACGTCTTGCCCAGAGACCGTGAAGGTTCACGCCGGAAGCCTTAAGCTCCTTGGGAACTACGGTGAAGCCCAGACGAACACCGGTAAAGCCTGCGTTCTTGGAGAAGGAACGAAGCTCGATAGCACAGGTTCTTGCGCCTTCACACTCGTAGATGGTGTGAGGAACATCTTCCTGAGAGATATATGCTTCGTAAGCTGCATCATAGATGATGATAGCGCCTACTTTATTGGCGTAGTCTACCCACTCCTGAAGCTGTGCCTTGGTGATGGTGGCACCGGTAGGATTGTTGGGGAAGCACAGGTAGATCAGATCGGGAGTCTCCTTGGGGAGCTCGGGTGCGAAATTGTTCTCTGCGGTACAGGGCATGTAGATCACATCGCTCCAGGTACCTGCAGCTGCATCATAGGTGCCGGTTCTGCCTGCCATAACGTTGGAGTCAACATATACAGGGTAAACAGGGTCGCATACTGCGATCTTGTTGTCCAGGCTGAAGATCTCCTGGATGTTGGCGGAGTCACACTTCGCGCCGTCGGATACGAAGATCTCGTCAGCGGCGATATCGCAGCCTCTTGCCTTGTAATCGTTCTCAGCGATAGCGTTTCTTAAGAACTCATAGCCTAAGTCGGGAGCATATCCGCGGAAGGTAGCAGCCTGTCCCATCTCGTCAACAGCGCCGTGAAGAGCGTCGATGATAGCGGGAGCAAGGGGCTGGGTAACATCACCGATACCCAGGCGGATGATCTTTGCTTCGGGATGTGCTGCGGAGTAAGCGCTTACCTTCTTACCGATGGTGGAGAAGAGGTAGCTTCCGGGCAGTTTCAGATAGTTGTCATTTACTTTGATCATATTTATACCCTTTCTTGTCATCTGCCTGAAACGGCAGGAAATAGCTTAATAATCGATCTCACCTTCAAAAACGGTGGTTGCGGGGCCGGTCATGTAGATCAGATTCTCCTCGCGGTCCCATTCAACAAACAGATCGCCACCTAACAGTTTAACAGTAATTGCATCTGCCGTCAAATTGTTTAAAACACAGGCAACCGCGGTGGCGCAGGCACCCGTTCCGCAGGCGAGGGTCTCTCCGGAGCCTCTCTCCCACACTCTCATGAACACCGTCTTCTCGTCGATGATCTCAACAAACTCGGTGTTGGTTCGCGCGGGGAAACGCTCGTGATTTTCAAAAGAGGGACCGATCTTCTCGAGAGGAAGGTCCTTCACATTTTCCGTAAAAATAACGCTGTGGGGGTTGCCCATGCTGACGCAGGTCATGCGGTACTCCTTACCGTCCACGATAAGGGGCTCATTGACCGCCATGTCGCCCTCCGCGATCACTGGGATCTCGGCAGGAGTAAAGATCGGGCTGCCCATATTCACGCGCACAAGCGCTACGCGTCCTCTGTCCGCGGGGTCGTCCCTCTTCACGGTAAGGTCCAGATACTTGATCTTGCCGCCGCTTATCACTGTGATCGCGGTCTTGTCGGTAAGACCCTTGTCATAGACATACTTGGCAACGCAGCGGATGCCGTTTCCGCACATCTCGCCGTAGCTTCCGTCCGCATTGAACATCTCCATCTCAAAATCAGCCGCGTCGCTGGGATTGATGAAGATGATGCCGTCGGAGCCGATGCCGAAGTGTCTGTTACTTACGCGGATGGCAAGCTCACTTTTTAATTCCCGGGGGATATTCTCGGTAAAACCGTTCACGTATACGTAGTCATTGCCGCATCCGTGCATTTTGGTAAATTTCATATTTTTATTCCTTCATCATGGCGAGAACCATGTTTGCGCACTCCACAAAGCTGCTGCCGCTGTCCATGCTGCTCTTCTGCAGGTATTTGTGGGCTTCGGGCTCGGTCATGTGATTGCGTTCCATGAGGACTGCCTTGGCCATCTTAATGATGCGCTCCTCCTCTTCGCTTCTCACGGTGATCTGCCTGCGCTTGTTTCTTCTGCGGCGCTCGATGTTCTCAGTGATCATGTTGACAGTATCCACCAGGTCCCTGCTCTTTAAGGGAAGGGACAGGCAGACGATGTCATTGCCGTAGCACTCATCGATCAGTCTCTGCGGCGCCATCAACAGCATCTCGAAACCGGTGGGGAGATTCTCGTAGAGCTTATCGTACAGCATGTCCGCCAGCTTATAGCCGCAGATCACGATGCCGTCGTGCAGTCCGTCCACCTGGCTCAAGGTCTGCGCACCCGTGACACAGATACCCGTCACGCGTATGCCGCCGCGCGCAAGAACACTTTTCAGATTCCTGGCATCATCCAGTTTTGACATAGCAACGATGATATTCGTCAAGCCCCCACCCCCTTTCTAGCTGCTAAGTCAAACCGATTAATACTTATAGAGATATTCGTCGATCTCCCACTGGGATACAAATGCGCGATATCTGTTCCACTCTTCCATCTTGGCGTCCACGTAGCGCTTTACAAGATGATCGCCGAGAACCTCACAGAGGAAGGTGTCCTTCTTAAGCTCCTCGAGAGCTTCAAAAAGGTTCGCAGGCATCTGCTCGATATTCTTCTCTCTTCTCTATTCCTCGGACATGTTGTAAATATTGCCCGCAACACTCTTGGGAGGCTCGATCTTGTTGACGATACCGTCAATCGCTGCCTTTAAGCACAGAGCCAGGGTCAGATAAGGATTCGCGGTTCCGTCGGGGCTTCTAAGCTCGATTCTTGCGCCGTCGCCGCCGTGGGAAGGAATTCTGATAAGAGCACTTCTGTTGCTCTCGCTCCATGCGATGTACACAGGTGCCTCATAGCCGGGAACCAGTCTCTTGTAGGAGTTGACAAGGGGATTGGTGATGGCTGCGATACCCTTGATATGCTTCATCAGACCGCCCAGGAAGTAATATGCTTCCCGGCTGAGGCCGAACTCGTCATCGGGATCGCCGAAGATGTTGTTGCCGTCAAGATCCTTTAAGTTCAGGTGCAGATGCATGCCGGAACCGTTTACATGGAGCTTGGGCTTGGGCATAAAGGTTCCGTGCAGGCCGTGGCGTCTTGCGATGGTGCGCACTGCCAGGCGGAAGGTAATGATATTGTCCGCGGTCTGCAGAGCCTCGTCGTGATGGAAGTCGATCTCGTGCTGTGCGGGAGCCTTCTCATGGTGGGAAGCCTCGATCACAAGACCCATGTCCTCCAGGTTCATAACGATGTCTCTTCTCGCGTTTTCACCGAAGTCTAAGGGACCGATATCAAAGAAACCTGCCTGCTCCTTGGAGACAGTGGTGGGGATGGTCTCGTCGTCGGTCTCAAAGAGGAAGAACTCGCACTCGGGTCCTACCTCGAAGCGGTAGCCCATGTCCTCAGCGTCCTTCAGTGCTTTTTTCAAAATAGAGCGGGGATCGCCCTCAAAAGGCTGTCCGCCGGGTCTGTATACGTCGCAGAGCATTCTTGCAACCTTGCCGTGCTGGGGTCTCCAGGGGAAGATCTCCAGAGTGGAATAATCGGGATAGAGGAACATATCGGACTCCTCAATTCCCACAAAACCGTCGATGGCGGAGCCGTCGAACATGCTCCTGTTGTCAAGTGCTCTCTCAAGCTGACTGGCGGTAACTGCCATATTCTTCAGATTGCCGAACATGTCGGTGAACTGTAATCTGATGAATTCCACATCCTCTTCCTGTACCAGTCTGATCACGTCTTCCTTGGTAAAATTCCTCATTTTGTCCTCCGTTCTGCCCTGTGGGCGCCTGGGTAATATTAGATCGCCTTGCGGTAGAGCTCCATGAGCTCCTCCACAGTGAATTTGTAATCGGTGTTGCAGAAGTGGCAGTTGACTTCGATGTCCTTGCCTTCCTCGATCATGTCGAGGAGATCTTTTTTGCCGATGCTGATCAGTGCCTTCTCCACCTTGTCCTTGCTGCAGTTGCAGGTAAACTGTGCCGGCATGGTGTCGGTGATCTCAAGCTCAAGGCCCGCAAGCACGGTCTCAAGCATCTGCTCGGGGGTAAGTCCGGAGTCAAGCATTGCGGTCACAGGCTTTAAATTCTTCAGGTTCTGCTCCAGCTTGTCGATCGCCTCGTCTGTCGCAAAAGGCATCAGCTGTACGATGAAGCCGCCTGCCTGCTTGACGGTGTTGTTCTTCTCCATGAGGACGCCAAGTCCCACGCAGGAGGGGATCTGCTCGGATACCGCAAAATAATAGGTCAGGTCCTCGGCGATCTCGCCGGTCTGAAGCTCGACCTGTCCAACGTAAGGATCCTTAAGTCCAAGGTCCTTCATGACACGTAAGGTACCCTGTCCCACTGCTCCGCCGACGTCCAGCTTACCTGCGGGGCTGGGGGGAAGCATTACATCGGGAACGTTTGCGTAGCCCTTTACGTTGCCAAGTGCATCCGCGGTGACGGTCAGACCCTGTACGGGGCCGTCGCCTGCAATCTGCAGAGTCAGAAGATCGGTGTCGCTCTTGGCCATGCTGCCCATCATGACAGCTGCCGCCATCAGTCGGCCCAGTGCCGCGGTGATGATGGGGCTTGTGTTGTGTGCCTGTCTTGCGACCTCGGTCAGGTCCCTGGTTGTGCATGCAAAAGCTCGGATCTGAGCTCCTGCCGCTGTTGCTCTGACAATATAATCAGACATAATCATCCTTCTTTCTTCTCATGTTCTCTTGCAATTACAAAAACGCGTTCAGTGGTCTCGGTGACCTCGCCCTCGGTGTCGGCATCCATGGTCTTCACAAGTTCAAGACCCGCCTCCTCAAGCAGCGCAAGCACCTCCTCCGTACGATAGCCCCTCTGCACGTGGGTCTCCTCGTAACGGCTGAAGCGTCCGTCCTCCTCTTTGATAAAAAGAGTCAGATCATATTCATTCAGCTCCGCCTCGGGATCGTAATAGTTCTCCCAGATGAAGCTGCAGTTTTCTCTGTTTTCCGCGATGGTGGTGTCACCGATGACCTCGCGGTATTTGTACTCGGTATTGAAATCAAAAATAAAAAGTCCGCCGGGATAGAGGTAGTTGTTCACAAGCTCAAATACCTGCGCAAGGTCCTCATCCTCCAGAATATAATTCAGGGAATCGCAGACGCTCACCACAGTGCCCACGGTGCTGTACAGGGACAGTTCCCTCATATCCTGCAGGAGATAGAGGATCTCTCCGTCCTCCCTCTTGCCCATGGCCACTCCCAGCATCTCCTGGGAGTTGTCGATACCGATCATATCGTAGCCTCTGTCGTAGAGAAGCTCTGTCAGGGTACCGGTACCGCAGCCTAAGTCCACCACCAGGTTGCGCTCCGAGGAAAGCACGTCCTCGGCATCGCGCTCCGGCTTGGAGACTCCGTATGTATGAATCGCCTCCACGATCCTGTCGCTCCAGAGCTCGTAGGGGGTATCCTCCATAAATTCATCATAGACCGCCGCAAGATCTTCGTATGCTTCTGCCATATGAATCATTCCTTTCTGTTTTTGCTGCCCGGTTTTGTAAAAACAGGCTGTTTGCGGAAGGTCTGCACCGTTGCACGCCTTCCCTGAAGTGTCCGTCAGCGCCTTAGAAAATAGCACCCAGAGCGCCGAATGCGCCCACACTTACAAGACCCATGATCACGCCTGCAAGGACTACGCCCGCAAGAACTGCGATGACGCTGGACTTAAAGTCCATGTCAAGAAGGCTTGCTGCCAGGGTTCCGGTCCATGCGCCGGTGCCGGGGATCGGGATGCCTACGAAGAGAAGCAGTGCCACGAAGAGGCCTCTGCCGGCCTTCTGCTGAAGCTTGGTGCCGCCCTTGTGTCCCTTCTCAAGACAGAAGGTGAAGAACTTGCCGATAATGGGCTTGTCCGCACCCCACTCAAGCACCTTTCTCGCGAAGAGGAAGATGAAGGGAACGGGAAGCATGTTGCCGATAACGCAGATAATGTAGCTGGGAAGCAGGGGCAGATCAAAGCCTACCGCGAAGGGGATCGCGCCTCTAAGCTCGATCAGGGGAATCATGGAGATCAGGAAAATAATAATATATTTTTTTAACATATTCGTACCTTTCTATGCTTGCAGATAATTCTTCAGGAAGGCGATGAGGGTGTCCATCTCCTCATCGGTGCCCACGGTGATGCGCAGGCAGTTGGAGATACGCGCCTTGTTCCAGTAGCGCACGTAGATGTCCTGCTCTCGCAGCGCTGCGAAGATCTCCGATGCGGGAACACTCTTGTGGGAGGCAAAAATAAAGTTGGCCTTGGAGTCGGGGAAGGTGAAGCCAAGCTCTGTAAGCTCCTTCTTCACGCGCTCTCTGGTAGCCACGATCTTGCCTGTGGTCTCCTTGAAATATGCGTCATCCTTCACAGCCTCAACACCCAGACACTGCGCGGGCAGGTTCATGGTGTAGGAGTTGAAGGAGAATTTTACGTCGTTTAAGTACTTGATCAGCTTCTCATTGCCGATGCAGAAGCCGATGCGCAGACCCGCCATTGCGCGGGACTTGGAGAAGGTCTGAACCACTAAGAGGTTCTCGTACTTCTCAAGCAGAGGCAGTGCGGAAGTGCCGCCGAAATCGATGTATGCCTCGTCCACGATCACAACGCTGTCGGGGTTGGCAGCCACGATCTCCTCCACGGTCTCAAGGCTCTCCATCAGACCGGTAGGTGCGTTGGGATTGGGGAAAATAATACCGCCGTTGGGCTGCTTGTAGTCCTCTGCAACGATCCTCCAGTTGTCGTCCAGGGCACATCTCTTATAGGGGATCCTGTAGAGCTCTGCCCAGACATCATAGAAGGAGTAGGTCACATCGGGGAACAGGATGGGCTTGCCGCTTGTAAAAAAGGTTAAGAACGCCATGGAGATGACGTCGTCGCTTCCAACGCCCACGAACACCTGTGAGGGCTTCACATGATAGTACTCAGCCAGCGCATCCACAAGGGGTGTGGTGTTGGGGTCGGGGTACAGGCGCAGCGCATCGAGAGGCATACCCTCCGCTGCGGCTCTCACGCCGGGCGCCGGGGGATAGGGACACTCGTTGGTATTTAATTTGATCATCTTGGGCTTATTGGGCTGTTCTCCCGCTACGTAGGGGACAACCTTTCGCACATTTTCTTCCCACTTCATTGTATCATCTTCCTTGCGTTCATTTTTTGTCCGAAATACACAAAGCAGCGCCGACCTATGCCGGCGCCTTTGCTGTTTTGTTAAGCACGACTTACAATACCTTGGATAAGAACTCCTGTAAACGGGGGCTCTTGGGGTTCGCAAAAAACTCTGCGGGAGTATTCTCCTCCATGATGTTGCCCTCGTCCATAAAGAGAACCTTGGTACCCACCTCACGGGCAAAGCCCATCTCGTGGGTTACTACGACCATGGTCATGCCGTCCTCGGCAAGCTCCTTCATAACCTCCAGAACCTCACCTACCATCTCGGGGTCAAGTGCGGAAGTGGGCTCGTCAAAAAGCATTACCTTGGGGTTCATTGCCAGGGAGCGAACGATCGCGATACGCTGCTTCTGGCCGCCGCTTAAGGAGCTGGGATATGCGTCTGCCTTCTCGGCAAGACCTACGCGCTTCAGAAGAACAAGCGCCTTCTCCTTCGCCTCTGTCTCACTCATGATCTTCAGCTTCGTGGGAGCCAGAGTGATATTGTCCATAATGGTCAGATTGTTGACCAGATTAAAATGCTGGAATACCATTCCCATGTGGCGTCTGACCTCATTGATATCCACCTTGCGGTCGGTGATGTTCTGACCGTCAAACCAGATCTCGCCGGAGGTGGGAACCTCAAGCAGATTCAGACAGCGTAAGAAGGTACTCTTACCGGAGCCGGAGGGACCAACCACTACGATCTTCTCGCCCTGGTTGATATGATAGTTCACGCCGCGCAGAACGTGGTTGTCATCGAATTTCTTGTGCAGATCTTTAACGGTTATCACCTTTACGCAGCCTCCTCTCCAGTTTTGCAAGCAGAATTGTCAGGATCTTGATAATTACAAAATAAATGATTGCGGAACCGATCAGAGGTGTGAATGCATCATACACTCTTGATACCATCTGGTTCGCAACACGGGTCAGGTCGCTAAGGCTAACGTAACCGACGATCGCGGTCTCCTTGATGAGCACGATGAACTCGTTGCCCAGAGGAGGAAGCACGTTCTTAAACGCCTGGGGAATTACGATATAGCGGACGGTCTGGAACTTGCTTAAGCCTAAGGAACGGCCTGCCTCGGTCTGACCCTTGTCCACTGCCAGAATACCTGCGCGGACGATCTCCGCAACGTAAGCACCGGAGTTGATACCAAAGGTAATGCTGGCTACCAGAATACCGTTGTGGCAGTTGCGCAGCACGATGAACCACATGATCAGCAGCTGCAGAACGGAAGGTGTTCCGCGAATAATGTCAATATAAACGTTGGCGATCTTCGCCCAGATCGAAGGCTTGCCGGTACGGGTCACCGACAGCTTCATAAACGCTAAGATCGTACCGATGATCACACCGATGATGGCAGCAAAAACCGCTACCTCCATGGTCACACCGAGACCCTTCACGTATAACATCCAACGATTCTCTCTGAGAAATGCGGCTTCAAATTTCGCTCCGAATGTGTTGATCCAGTCCATCCGTATTCCCTCTTTTCCGCTGATCAATGCATAAAAATACATCTCAGCCCATATTTCAACTACTTTATCATACCAAAAAGAGGATAAAGGCACAAGCCTTTATCCTCTTTAATTGCATATTTCTGTTGAATTACTGCTCGATATATTCAGCAACCAGCTTATCAAAAGTACCGTCTGCGATGATTTCGCCGAGAGCCTTGTTGATGTCAGCTACAAGGGGGCTGCCCTTAGGGCAAGCGATTGCATAATACTCAGGCTCGAAATCGAAATCAGCACCGTCAAGTGCAACTACCTTGCCGGGGTTCTTCTCTACGAATACCATAGCGGGATTCTTGTCGATGATAACTGCATCTACTCTGCCGTTGATCAGATCGTTAACTGCGTCAACACCCTTGTTGTAAGCGTTGATGGTAACACCTGCGATATCCTCTGCGGTGTACTCACCGGTGGTACCGAGCTGAACGCCGATGACCTTGTTCTCAAGATCTTCAACGGTAGCGATATCGGAACCTTCGGGAACGATAACGTACTGAACTGCCTCGTAGTAGTTGTCAGAGAAATCAACGCTCTCTGCTCTCTCGGGATCAACAGTCATACCTGCGATAGCAACGTCGATCTTGGAACCGATAGCACCTACAAGTGCGCCGAACTCCATGTTCTCGATGGTAACTTCGCGGCCGAGCTTCTTACCGATCTCCTTGATGAGTGCCATATCAAAACCATCGGGCTGGCCGTCATCACCAACGTACTCGAAGGGAGGGAACTCAGCGTTGGTACCTACTACTAAAGTGTTGTTCTGCTTGGAGCCGCAGCCTGCAAGAACTGCTGCACAAAGCACTGCTGTCATTAATACTGCAATAACCTTCTTCATGATAAATCTCCTTTATTTAGTTGGGGTTATATATTTGATAGCAGATAATATAGCACCATTTCCCCGAAAAATCAATAGAGAGAAGCAAAAGGAAACTGCAATATACGGGATAAATGCGACGGGGTACTTAAGGTTGCCGTCTGGGGCGATGTTGCGCCTCTTTAATTGCACGGCAAACAGAAAAAACACCGCAAAAACCATGTGTAAGACATCCTCCGTAAACCCAAGTCCGAGGGCGGCACCGATCAGTGCGCACAGAGAAAATGCATGGCAGTCTGCCCTGCCGTAGAGACGCGCAAACACAAGGTACTGCACCAGGATAAAAAAGCACACCCCCGGCAGATAAGCCTCCGTTCCTCTAAGGAGCATAAGAAGCAGTACCGCAGCGTCCCCGATCCACCAGAAGAAGCGGTAGACCTGAGTCGTACGCCTGTCAGTGACTGCTGCCGCAAGGAGCACGGAAGAAGCAATTCCAAGGAGAAGGCCCGTGGGGAAAGAACCGAGTGTAAGGGCGCGGAGTAAGGCGACGGGAGTTAAGGAAGGTAAGTTTCCGACAGGGGAGGGCGTGGCAAGCCACAGAGCGACTGACATGGCAAGGGCGCAGAGGGCAAGATATGCAACTGTATTCTCCGCCGCTCGCCCGTCCAAATACGCTACAAGCTCAAGCAGCACCCTTGCCCCAACATATATCACGATGAAGAAAAGAATCATACCGGCTACCTCAACCTCGTCCTGAGTTCCTCAAGCACTCCGCCCTCGGACGAGATCACGGAGAGCACAGGCGTTGCCTCGGCTGTCCTGCCGTCCTTCATCGCACGCACGATCACATGATAGTTCGCATTTTCGGGGGTTCCCAGGGGCACCATGAACTGCAGCTGTTTTTCAAGCGGCGAGGTCGGAACAGCGATCTCTATGCTCCTATTCAGGGCAGGATTCTCAGTCGTCATCTCCTCGGGGAAGACGATCTCCAGACGCCTGGCACCTCCTGTCACCGTGATGTATAAAATGCCGCTCTCACCGGTCTTAAAGACCGTGCCCCCGGGCGCTAAGATCCTCTCGATCCTTGCCTCGACCGTGAGCGCAGAGCTCTCATACTCATACACCGCTTCATTTCCGACGTTATCAACTGCGCGGATCGTGACTGTCACGTCTCCGTTACGAAACAGTGAATCTTCGCCAAGTTCGATCCGAATACCTGCTCCTGTATTTGAAGTATATGTTTTTTCAAGATAATGTTCTCTCTCAAAGAGAGTCACCTCAAAGCTTCGCACACCGCTGTGAGCGTCGTTTGCACGGAGAGTCAGTCCGTCAAGGGCAGCTCCTCCAAACGCAAGCAGCCTGCTCTCCAGCTGCTCCGCACCCGCGATTCTCGGGGCTTCACCGTCTGCGATCACAGTGATCCCGTTTCCCCTGTCCTTCATTGGGTCGGAATACTGCTTGTTGTCCTCCTTGCCTGCTGCCGCCACGGGAGTCAGCCGAAACGTCTGTCCCTGGAGCGCTGCGGGCAGCGTAAACTGCCTGTTCAGAGTTACTTTTTTGCAGGAGTCCTCCCTCACAGCCTCTGTGAAAGCTGCATCCTGCAGAAACTCCTCACCCTGTGTGGCGCTTGCGATCGCGTCTCTTGTGAGAGTGATGGCAGCGATAGTCGGGTCGCACTTCTGCAGGTCGCAGGTAAGGATCTGTGACGCACCGGAAGCCGCATTCTCGGCTAACAGAAGCAGTCTGTCGATCTGCCTGTCCCCGGCGCCGGAGTGCTCCGAATATGCCCCCTGAGCCAGCGCAAAAGGCGCAGAACCGTCCGCCCTCACATAAAAAACATCATCCCCCGCACGGTAGACATTCCCTTCTTCTCCCGAGATCGTAAGCTTCTTCGTGAAGATCTCCCAGGGGATCAGCGGGTCCTCCGCCTGCAGTCTGATGTGTGTGGTCGGGCCCACGTTGCCTGCCGCGTCCACCGGCGCAATGTGCAGAAACCGCGGAATCGCCGAAAGAGTCACAAGATAACGCGGCTGGGGCAATACACGTCCGTTCTCCGCAGTCACGACCGTATTCTCCTTGCGGTCTGCCAGGTACAGGTACTGCTTCACCCCGCTGACCAGGTGATTTTGCACCGTGTTGCTGTCGCAGAGTTTCTCACCGGTATCGGCACTGTAGGATTCCGCTTTGAAAAAATAAGTCGTTCCGTTGTCAGTCGGCTTATTCCAGGAGAACTCCACCGTATCTCCGACGACAGGTACTCTTACGATCCCCGCCTCATCGATACCGTCCGGCGGCGCAAGGTCGGGTGCCGCAACACCCATTAGGCTCCCTCCGCTCTGAAAGCCGACACTGTGCGCGGTGATCGTCACCTTGCCGTCACCTTCATGAACGCCTGCCTCCCCTGTATAACTGAGGGCATATTTCAAGTCGCCGAAGTTGCTGCCGCCTCCTGCGGGGGACGCGCTTAAGACCTGACCTTCACTGTAGGGACAGATCTGCACGGGATAGCTTCCCCCGGTGAAGGCAAGCCGTTCAAAGGTCATCTGCATATGCGCGTAGCCAAGGAAGGACATCCGCACATCCAGGTAGACTCCTGTGGTTCCCCGGGGAAGTTCCACACTCTCCGTGAATTTCACCCAGTCCCAGCCGCCGTAGTCTCCCTCCTCGCGAAGGACCAACATCGCAGATTCCGTGCAGGATACATAGCCCCTGTGGGCTGCGTCGCCTGACGTCTCCGCATAAAATCTGTTCCCTGCGGGGATCTGACCTGCGCTTTTACTGAAGATCAGCCTGTGATTCTGATCGTAGACCTTCAGATAGGTGTCCTCGCTGCCCGTCAGGAAATAATTGTTCTTATCGCCCCAGGCATACAGTTCCACATCGATGCTTAACGCAGTGTTGTCGTCCACGGGCAGAAATCCGGGACCTACACTCCGACCCGGCAGATACCCCATCACCGTCTTATCATTTCGGTCCAGGGTGTGGGCGTAGACTCTCCGTCCGTTCTCCTGCAGTTCGTTGCCCCAGAGTTCCTCTCCGTAGAGACTGCCGCGAAACAGTGCGGGATCGGAAAATCTTTTGTCGAAAAATACCTCGTACGCAGTGCTGATCTGTCTGAAACAGTCCTCTGTGTGACTGTGTACCAGGTATTCTCCGGCCTTGCCTCCAATATAACCGCTGCCGCCTCCGATCATTCCGCTCTCACCCGCAGATACCTTGTCAGGGCGTAAATGTTCCATACTTCCGCCCGCTTCACCGTTTCCCCGGGGGGACGCACCGCCGCCTCCGCCTGCTGCCAGAAGGATTCCCTTTTCGTTTGAAGTGACAGAGCTCATTCCGCCTCCGCCGCCGTAAGGATCACCCGCACCCGCGTCAGGATAGCCGTTCCTGCCTCCCACAGTCACAGTGAGCTGCTCGCCTTTTTCCAGGAAGACGCGCTCCGAAGCTCTGCCTCCGAGACCTCCCCTGAAAACCGACATACTGCCATCCGAATAGTCCTCTCCCTGAGCACCGAACGCCTCAATGTCATAGTAGCCGCTCTCAGGAACAAGAAACTGCTGCGCGCCTCCAATAAAGGCAAAATCTTTTCGGAAACCATCGAGAGCAGTGTCCTGCCCGGAATAGATTCGTTCAAATGCTCGTCCGTCCGTGCTGCGATAGAGCAGATAGATCTTGTTTTTCTCATCTTTCTGCTCCCAGGACAGATCTGCTGCGCCGCTGCCGCCATAGGCTCTGTAATTATCTTCAGATGCAAGAAGAAGATCCACCCATTTCGCATACAGCGTCACATTTCCGGAAGGTAAATAAGTGTCTCCCGCCGTGCCCACAAACTCGCTGTAATTTCTGTCCTTATACCAGCCTCCGAAGGAATAGCCCTGCCGCACGGCATTCGGCAAAGTGATCCTGCTGTGCTCATACATAGCCGTCAGCACATCGATACTGCCGTCGGGTCCCGTAAAATGATACACACCCTGCATGAAACTGCCGTAAAAAGGCTTTCCCTGCACAAATCCTACTACTCTCTGACGCTCACGGATCGCTGGAACCGCCCCTCCGCCCATACTCTGAAAGGTGACCAGATAACCTTCCGGCGGAGTCACTTTTGCCGCCTGCGGAAGGTACTGCGAACCATAATCTTTGGTGACTGTGACTCTTTTGACGCCGTCGTACAAGCCCTCTCCGCCGTCCACGATCAGGGTGCTTGTCGAACGCTTCCACATGGCGTAGAGCACGATCATGTCCTCGTTTTCCGTCGTGAGATTCAATATCTCCTCTCCGTCCGCAAAAGCCCTTCCCGTGCCGTCGGGCGCAGTGTTCCAGCCGTCAAACACATAACCGTCTCGTGCAAAAGAGTTCTCTCTGAGGCGCACCTCGCCGGTGACCCGCCTGCCCTCGTACAGGTCCGCATTGCCGTAGAAAAAAGTAGACCTCTCCATATAGCCCACAGCGTTCGGGGCATTTTTACGGTAGGTCACATAATATCTGTTGGCGGACACAGCCTTGCAGTCGTGAGCAATGCGTCTACCCTGCTCAAGGTTGTCGCAATGGGGACAAAGGTAATAATAGTTGATGTCCGCCGGCAAAGCGGTAAGTCCCCTTGCTGTCGCCTCATCCATGTAAATAAGGATGTTCAGCCTCTCCCCGCAGTCCGCGCAGCTTGCCATCCAGCCGGTCTTGTAAAAGCTGCCGCATTTCTCCCTGGAGAAAGCGATCCCATGATAGGTGCTCTCCTTCGGATAATCGTCGTGAATACATCTTCCCGAGGCAAGTACCACGTTCCAGGCACCGATCGGGATGTCGCCGTCCCTGGGCTTCAGGTAGTAATGCTCGCCTGCTGTAAGCGCGCGCAGCAAAGAAGGGACTCCTGTATTTACACGCTCACCAACGCTGTGTGACTCAATGCTGCGGTCCCCGGCTCCCGTAGTGAAGGCCAGCCCGTCCGGCGCTGCCGTAATGCCGGGCGCTGTCGGAATCCCTGCGGCCTCCACACCGCCAAAACCTGCCGACCACATTGCAGCAAGAACACACAGCGCCAGCATTACCCGCCGCCATGAAGTGCTTTTCTTCCGTTCCCTCATCGCCGTTTTCCTCCTGCTTCTGTAAAAATCAATTAAGGCGTACCGCGCCGCATTCCGTGCAGTACGTCAGTCCCGTCTCATCCTTCCACCAGTCGTGGGCAGAATCATCTGCCGGTATGACCTCATCCTCCAGCCGCTGTCCGCATCTTACACACGTAAATCCCCGTATGCCCGTCTGACTGCAGGTAGGCGCTAAGATCACAGATCCTCCGTCCTTCCGGTGTCCCAGAGCACCGCTTCCGTCGGGAAGGTCTTCCGTTGCACCGCAAAGTCTGCACACCCTGTAATGACCATCACCTCCGTAGGTGCAATCCGGCACCTGAAACCACCCTTCCTCCCAGACATGCACATGCTGTGGAGCTGCGGTAGGCTTCGGACTTTGTGTCGCCACCGGAGTTGCTGTGGGCCTCGGAACATGTGTCACCGCAGGGGCCTCCGTGACGGCGATGCCGAAGTTCACGGAAGGCCCCTCGGTGACACCGTTCACTCCGGGTTTCAACGTAGTCGTCACAGGCGCCGCTGTGAACTTCGGACTATATGTCGCCA
>JAZULD010000169.1:0-8754 GCA_045643625.1 Acetatifactor sp.
GGGCGATACGATGTTTTCTGCGGGGATTTAAGAGCTTTGGATTGCGTCGCTCCTCCTTCGTCATGGAGAGAACGATCGCTTCCATGTGCTTCAGCTGCTTCTCGTCGACCATGCTCTCAAGGTCCATGCCCTTACCGCCCATGCCGGGAAGCATACTTAAGATCGCTGACAGTCCGCCCATGTTGCGCATCTGCTTCATGCTCTCGAGGTAATCCTCGAAGTCGAACTTGCCCTTCTTCATGCGGCCTGCCATCTCGCGGCCCTTGTCCTCATCGATGTCGAGACTCGCCTGAGCCTTGTCGATCAGAGTGAGCACATCGCCCATGCCGAGAATTCTGCCGGCCATACGGTCGGGATAAAACTGCTCCATATCGGAGAGCTTCTCACCCATACCTACGTAGAGGATGGGCTTGCCGGTCACTGCCTTGATAGAGAGTGCCGCACCACCCCTTGTGTCACCGTCCATCTTGGTAAGGACGATTCCGTCGACGCCGACCTTTTGGTTGAAGTCGTTCGCTACATTTACCGCATCCTGACCGGTCATGGCATCCACAACCAGCAGGGTCTGATGAACGGGAACCGTTGCCTTGATGTCCTGAAGCTCCTGCATCATGTCCTCGTCCACATGGAGTCGGCCGGCAGTATCCAGGATCACAACATTGTGTCCGTTCTTCTCAGCGTACGCGATCGCAGCCTTGGCGATCTCGGGAGGCTTCACGTCGGTTCCTAAGGAAAAGACCTCGACCTCCTGCTTCTGTCCGTTGATCTTCAACTGCTCGATCGCAGCGGGTCTGTAAATATCACAGGCAACAAGCAGTGACTTCTTACCCTTCTTCTTCAGAAGGCCCGCGATCTTGGCGGTCGCGGTAGTCTTACCTGCACCCTGAAGACCTGCCATCAGAATGACTGTGATGGCCTTGCCGGGCTGAAACGCAAGCTCTGTGGTCTCGCTTCCCATGAGAGAGATCATCTCTTCGTTAACGATCTTGATGACCATCTGTCCGGGGTTCAGGCCGTTCATAACGTCCTGTCCGACAGCGCGCTCCTCAACAGACTTGACAAACTGTTTAACGACTTTAAAGTTAACGTCTGCCTCCAGAAGTGCCATTTTGACTTCCTTCAGGGCGGCCTTTACATCCGCCTCGGTCAGACGACCCTTGCTTCTTAAATTTTTAAATACATTCTGCAGCTTATCGGTTAAATTCTCAAATGCCATTGATACTCCTTAAAGCTCCTTCATAAGATCTCCGGCGATCTTCCGGATCTCAGATAAACGCTCTGCGTAACCGTCTGCATCCACGGTATCATCGATGTGGGTCAGCGCTTCCAGGCTTCGAAGCATCTCCTTGGCGGAGGTAAAACGCTCCACAAGATGAAGCTTGCTCTCGTAGCCTGCGAGGATCTTGTCGCATCGCTTGATCAGATCATGTACGCCCTGACGGCTGATGCCCTGCTCCGCGGCGATCTCTCCGAGAGACATGTCATTGCAGACCGCATCCTCGTAGATCCGCTGCTGATGAGGTGTCAGCAATTCTCCGTAAAAATCATACAGCAAAGCCTGCTCAACAAAACTCTCCATACTACTCCCACTCTTCTTACGCACTTTTTGTATTCTACAACACAAATACATGGGTGTCAAGTATTTTTTCTTTACACCTTGCAAGATTTATTTTAAGGCATTTTCCGGCCAAAAACAAGCCCCATACGGCGTGCGCATGGGGCAAATTGTCTTTATATTCGGCCGGTCGCTCACAATACGCGCCGGCAGCCTTAAGTACCGGACGCATCGGTCCTGTAATCCTAAATATTGGTACGAACCAGTCTGGGCTGGTAGCCGTGAGCTTCCAGGGTATCGATGATCTGCTTCTTGTGCTCGGAACCGAAGGCCTCCAGGGTGATGCGAAGCTCCACTGCAGCGTTTCTGTTGGTGGAAACGAACTGGTTGTGCTCAAGCTTGATAACATTACCGCTGACATCCGCGATAACACCGGATACTCTGTGCAGCTCGCCGGGCTTATCGGGAAGCAGCACGGAAACGGTGAAGATCCTGTCTCTGAAGATCAGGCCCTGCTGAACCACGGAGGACATGGTGATGACATCCATGTTGCCGCCGCTTAAGACGGAAACCACTCTCTTATCGGTAACGCCCAGGTGCTTTAAGGCTGCAACGGTAAGAAGTCCGGAGTTCTCAACTACCATCTTGTGATTCTCTACCATGTCAAGGAAAGCAACTACAAGTTCCTCATCCTCAACGGTGATGATATCGTCCAGATTCTGCTGAATATAGGGGAACAGCTTGGTGCCGGGAGTCTTAACTGCGGTACCGTCCGCAATGGTGTTCACGCCGGGAAGGGTAACGACCTTGCCTGCCTCTAAGGATGCCTTCATGCAGGCAGCGCCCGCAGGCTCAACGCCGATGACCTTGATCTTGGGATTGAGCAGCTTGGTCAATGTGGAAACGCCTGTGCACAGTCCGCCTCCGCCGATGGGAACCAGAATGTAGTCGACCAGGGGAAGCTCCTTGAAGATCTCCATGGCGATGGTACCCTGTCCTGTTGCTACGGTCAGATCGTCGAAGGGATGAATAAAGGTGTAACCGTGCTCATCCGCAAGCTCATATGCCTTGGCACATGCCTCGTCATAGACATCGCCCCACAGTACGACCTCAGCGCCGTAGCTCTTGGTGCGGTTGACCTTCATCAGAGGTGTGGTGGTGGGCATTACGATGGTCGCATGAGTGCCGTAGCACTTTGCCGCGTAGGCAACGCCCTGTGCATGATTGCCCGCAGAAGCGGTGATGATGCCCTTCTGTCTCTCCTCTTCGGTCAGGGTGCTCATCTTATAATATGCGCCGCGCACCTTGTAAGCGCCGGTGAACTGCATGTTCTCGGGCTTTAAGTATACACGGTTGCCGGTCTGTGCGCTGAAATAGTCGCTGTATACCAGCTTGGTCTTTAAGGTGACCTCTTTTACGACCTCACTGGCCTCTTCAAATTTATCAAGTGTTAACATATTTCGTCCTCTTACTATTCGCTTTTTACATCAAAAAGAGCTTTTACAAACTCATCGGGATCAAACTTCTGCAGGTCGTCGATGGACTCGCCCACGCCGATATACTTCACGGGCACATTGAGCTCGGACTGGATCGCAACCGCGATGCCGCCCTTTGCTGTGCCGTCAAGCTTGGTCAGGATAATACCTGTAAGATCCGCAACATCGCCGAATTCCCTTGCCTGCACCAAAGCGTTCTGGCCTGTGGTGCCGTCTAAGACGATCAGGTTCTCTCTGTGTGCATCGGGGTATTCCTTCTCGATGATGCGATCCATCTTGCGGAGCTCTTCCATCAGGTTCTTCTTGTTGTGGAGACGTCCCGCGGTATCGATCAGAAGCACGTCAACGCCTCTTGCCTTGGCTGCGTTCACTGCATCAAAAACAACGCTGGCGGGGTCTGCGCCCTCATTTCCGCCGACCATGGGAACATCCGCACGGCGTGCCCACTCGGCCAGCTGATCTCTCGCTGCCGCACGGAACGTATCCGCAGCCGCGATCAGGACCTTCTTGCCCTCGTCCTTAAGCTTGCCTGCCAGTTTGCCCACGGAAGTGGTCTTGCCCACGCCGTTGACGCCGATAACCATGACAACGCTCATCTTTTTCTCAAAATCATAGGCAGTCTCGCCCACGCTCATCTGCTCTCTGATGTTGTCCACCAGAAGCTGTCTGCAGGCTGCGGGCTCCTTGATATGCTGCTCTTTGACCTGTTTTTTCAGCTGCTCGATCACATTGCTTGTGGTCTTGACGCCCATGTCGCCCATGATCAGGATCTCTTCCAGCTCCTCGTAGAAATCCTCGTCGATCTCGGAATAACCGCCGAAGACTGCATCGATACCGTTAACGATATTGTCTCTGGTCTTGGCAAGTCCGGCCTTCAGTCGGCCAAAAAAGCCTTTTTTCTCTTCACTCATAGTTGTTCCTCTGTATCTTTATTGTGTCAGTTCCTTGTCGATCAGGTTGACGCTGACAAGAGTGGAAACACCCTTCTCCTGCATGGTGATGCCGTAGAGACGGTCCACCAGCTCCATGGTGCCGCGTCTGTGTGTGATGACGATGAACTGGGTATTTCTGGTAAGCTTGTGCAGATACTTGGCAAAACGGGTGACGTTGGAATCGTCAAGCGCTGCCTCGATCTCATCCAGCAGACAGAAAGGTGAGGGCTTCAGATTCTGGATCGCAAAAAGAAGTGCGATGGCAGACAGAGCCTTCTCGCCGCCGGACAACTGCATCATGTTCTGCAGCTTCTTTCCCGGAGGCTGTGCGATGATGCGCACGCCTGCCTCTAAGATATCTTCGTCCTCCATGAGCTCCAGAGTACCCTTGCCGCCGCCGAAGAGTTCCTTGAATACCTTGTCGAACTCCTTGCTGATCTCGGCGAATTTCTCTGTAAACTGCTTTCTCATGGCAGCATCCAGTTCTCTGATAATGTCCTCTAAGACCTTCTGAGCCTCCACAAGATCGTCGTGCTGGGTCTTCATAAAGGTGTAGCGCTCCATAAGGTTCTTGTAGTCCTCAATAGCGTTCACATTGACGTCACCCAGCTTCTTGATCTGGTCCTTCAGGCCTGCGATCTCCCTCTTCATTGCGGAGAGGTCGGTCATATTCTCATCGCGGAGGGAAGCAGCGTCGGAAAGGGTGATCTCGTACTCATCCCACATGTAGTTGATCTGAGCCTCGATGCTCTCTTCCAGCTTCTCTCTCTGCGCATTTAAGCGGTAAACTTCTCTGTCCAGACCTGCGATCTGCTCGGCAAGCTGTTCTCTGACATTGAAGAAATCCTTCTGGTTCTCGTGAAGTGCTTCACGCTTGGCAATATTCTCGCGAAGCTTAAGCTCTGACTCATTCTGCTGCTCATGGCTTGCAGAAATAGTCTTCCTGATCTCCTCGATATGCTCCTTCTTCTCGCCGATACCCTCCTCGATCTTCATGAGGTCTGCGGCGATCTGCTCCAGTTCACGCTCGGAGCGCTCCATCTCACCGTTTAAGCGGTCGATGTTCGCCTGCATGAAGGTCTGTGCCTGCAGCATCTTCTCGACCTTAAGCTCCCAGTCGCCCACAAGTGCGGAAGCCTCGGACTCCTGCTTGTAGAGTTCCTCCAGACTGCTCTGGTTGTCGATGATGATCTTCTTGGTGGCTTCCTCTGTCTCCTCGCTGCGGGACAGTTCCAGGGTGATGCTCTGCTTCTCGGCCTCGATCTCCTGTACCTTCAAAGCAAGATCGTTCTCTTCTCTGCGAAGATCCAGAACGCTCTCCTCGCCCTCTGCCATACGGCTCTTCAACTGGCTGATGTTCAGGCGAACGGTATTCTGCTCCAGAGTCTTTCTCTGGATATCGTTCTTGACGCCCTCAAGCTCCATGCGCATCTTGTTGCGCTGTGACTTGGTCTGCTCGATCTCGGTATTGATCTCCTCGATCTTGCCTGCAAGCTCCCTGGTCTTCTTCTCAAGCTCATCCAGCTCTCTTCTTCGTCCGAGAAGGTTGCTGTTATTCTTGAAGGCACCGCCGCTGATGGCGCCGCCGGGCACCAGAAGCTCACCCTCCAGGGTGACCATACGGATGCCGTAGTCATATTTTCTCGCGATCCTCACCGCGTTGTCCACAGTATCAACCACAACGATGCGTCCAAGCATTGCCTTGGCAACATCGCTGTATACGGGCTCCACGCTGACAAGTCTGTCCGCCATGCCGATGACGCCCTTCTCGGTAAGGACCTCAGGCTGCTTGAACTCCTGCTGCTTGGTGATGGAAGTTAAAGGCAGGAAGGTTGCACGTCCGAAACGGTTCACCTTCAGGTACTTGATCATCTTCTTGGCGGTCTCTTCGTCGTCGGTAACGATGTTCTGAATGTTGCCGCCGAGGGCTGTCTCGATAGCCACCTCGTACTTCTCCTCAACCTTGATGATATCAGCAACAACACCTGCGATGCCCTTCTCGCGCTCCTTCATCTCCATGACCTTCTTGACGGAGCCGCCGTAGCCCTCGTATCTCTCGGTCAGATTGGCAAGAGCCTCCAGTCTGGAATTCTCCTGCTGGTAGAGCACCTGGGTCTTGCGCAGTTTCATGTCCATGCCCACAAGAGCCTCACGGACATCGCCCAGTGCAAGCTCTCTCTCAGCCACGTTCTCCTCCATCACACGGATCTCTTCGGTGACAGCGGCAAGCTGGTCTTCAAGGGCGAGTCTGCTCTCTTCTCTTGCAGCCTCCTCGCTCTTGGCATGAAGCAGTTTATTCTGCAGTTCGGCTCTGCGGATGCCGATCTGCTCGGTCATGGTATCCAGACGTCCGATCTGATTCTTGATCTGGGCTCTCTGGTTCAATTCGTTGATAATAGCATTCTTGCCGTTCTCGATCGCGGTGTTCAGTTCCTCAATGGACTTCTGAACCTCGCTGAGACGACCGCGCATCTCCTCAGCAGTACCGGTGATCTCGCTCACCTGATCGTCTGCGTCCTTCTTCTGGACTAAGATCTCCTGCTTGTTCTGCTCCTTCTGCGCAATATCCTCGGTAAGTGCGTCGCGGCGTGCGATCAGATGCTTACTGCTGTCGCCTGCGGAACGGATCTGCTCCTCCAGGACATCGATCTCACCCTCAAGACGCTGTCTTACAAGACCGGTGTCGGTCAGAGTTGCTCTGGCTTCCTCGATGGTCTTCTCCAGCTCCTCAAGAGCCTCCTGCACCTGCTCGTACTCCTCGCGGATCTTCTCATAGCGCTCTTTGGTGCCTGCGAGATCGTCGCTTGCGATGTCGTACTTGCCCTCGATCTCTTTTAACTGATTCTTGATCCTTAAGTTCTCCAACAGGAAAACATTGATATCCAGCGTCCTTAACTCGTCGCGTTTTTTCAGGAAGACTTTGGCAGTCTCGGACTGCTTCTCAAGAGGTCCCACCTGCTTCTCAAGTTCCGCTAAGATATCATTTAAACGGATCAGGTTCTGCTTCTCATTCTCCAGTTTGTTCTGCGCTGCGTTCTTGCGGCGCTTGAACTTAACAATGCCGGCTGCCTCGTCAAAGAGCTCACGTCTCTCCTCGGGCTTACCGCTTAAGATCTTGTCGATCTGACCCTGACCGATGATGGAGTAGCCCTCCTTACCGATACCGGTATCGTAAAAGAGCTCGTTCACATCCTTCAGTCGGCAGATGCTGCCGTTGATCAGATATTCACTTTCTCCGGAACGGTAGATCCTTCTGGCAATGGTGACCTGGTCATAATCGATGGCCAGTGCGTGGTCGGAATTGTCCAGAGTGATTGCAACATAAGCGTAGCTTAAAGGCTTTCTGTTTTCTGTTCCCGAGAAAATGACATCCTGCATACTGGAGCCGCGGAGCTGTTTGATACGCTGTTCGCCAAGCACCCAGCGCACTGCGTCTGCGACATTACTCTTACCGCTGCCGTTGGGGCCAACGATACCGGTGATTCCGTTGTGGAACTGAAACACGATCTTGTTCGCAAACGACTTAAAGCCCTGTACTTCAATACTTTTTAAATACATTACTTCTTCTCCCTCAAATAAAGCAGTGCGCGGTATGCCGCCTGCTGTTCCGCTGCTTTCTTGGTTCGACCGGTACCCTTGCCCAGACTCTCGTCCTCCATGAGTACCTCAACTACAAATGACTTGTTGTGTTCGGGGCCGGATTCCTCCAGCAGGACATAACGGAAATCCTTCTTTAACTTGCCCTGGATCAGCTCCTGCAGATTGCTCTTGCTGTCGTAGAAAAGTCTGCGCTCCTCCACATTGTCAAGCACGAATCTGTGAATGTGCTTCGCCGCGGGCTCCATGCCGCCGTCCATATAAATAGCGCCGATCACAGCCTCGAAGGAGTCAGACAGAATACTGTCTCTCTCTCTTCCGCCGCCGTTATCCTCGCCTCTTCCCAGAAAAATATAGTCGCCGAGATCGATCTCCCTGGCACAGAGAGCCAGAGTAGGTTCACAGACGATGGACGCACGCAGCTTGGTCAGCTCGCCCTCCGGCATCTGCTCGTCTCTTGCAAAAAGAAAATCACTGGTCACAAGCTCAAGCACCGCGTCTCCAAGGAACTCAAGGCGCTCGTAGTGACCGATCTTATTGATTCTCTGTTCATTGGTAAAGGAGCTGTGGGTGATGGCCTGCTTCAGCAGATTCACATCGTTGAAGCGGTAGCCTATCTTCTCCTGCAGCTTCTCTACGGCATCCTGATATGACATCATCATTTCTCTCTGCCTCCCAAAAAGTCCTGATAGAAAATGAGTATTCCCGAATACAGGATTCAGGAATACTCTTCGTTGTCGGTCTTAATTCATTGATTTGATCAGCTCAACTGCCTTTTCAACAGTCTCGAAGTCTGCTACATCAAGTTCATCCTGATCAATTTCGATATCAAACTGCTGCTCGATCTCCATGATGATCTCGATCATATCGAGGGAGTCACAACCGAGATCCTCTTCAAATCTTGAATCCATACGGATCTCATCCTTATCGATACGCATAATGTCTGCGATGATCTCTGCCAACTTTTCAAATTCTTCCATTGTATTACCCTTCCTTTATTTAATCTGCAGCGCAGATTTTTTCTTTGATCTTAGTGTTGATGTCCTGTTCCTTAAAGGCGATGCACTGCAGAATGGAGTTCTTGATCTCCACTGCCTTGCTGCTTCCGTGAGTCTTCACCACAAGACCGTTTAAGCCCAGCAGAGGTGCTCCGCCGTACTCATCGGTGCTGAAG
>JAZULD010000170.1:0-3025 GCA_045643625.1 Acetatifactor sp.
GCATTCTCTGTGCCATCCTCGGCGTGATCCTTCAGGTGGGCGGAGATATGATCTTCCTCTACTCCTTAGGCGGAGCCTTCGGTGGTTTTGCAATTCTGCGCTATGTTGTGGCAGGTCGTGTGACCTCAAGAAAGCGTCAGATGGAAAAACAGCTTCCCGACATGCTGGACCTCTTAAGCGTCAGCGTGGAAGCGGGACTTGGTTTTGAGAGAGCACTCCTTCACATCACAGAGAGCATGGAAGGTCCCCTCATCGACGAGATGAGCGTTACCTACCGTGAGATGAGTCTGGGACGCAACAGAAGAGAGGCATTCACACTACTCAGCGAGCGCTGCGGCATCGACGAGGTACAGTCTTTTTCCAGCGCGATCATTCAGGCGGGTCAGCTGGGTATCCCCATCCGAAACGTCTTAAAGTCACAGTCGGAGGCGATCCGACATTCACGAAGCAGTAAGGTCAAGGAGAAGGCGGCAAAAGTCTCAACCAAGATCCTGATCCCCATGCTGCTGTTCATCTTCCCGGTACTGTTCATCGTACTGTTGGGACCCTCCGTTATCTCTATCATGGAGACGTTCTAAGAAGCTTAGGAGTAAATATGGTTTATCAGATATATACAGGAGATACATTGTGGAAAGAGCCGGTCCGCGTGGCGGACAGCTTTTGGACGCGTTTTAAGGGATTGATGCTTCGCAAGAGTCTTAAGCCCGGCGAGGCACTGCTTCTTAAAAACTGTTCGAGCATCCACTGCTGTTTTATGCGGTTCACCATCGACGTGATCTACCTGGATGACAATATGACAGTCCTTGATACGGAGTCTGTAAAGCCCTGGAGACTGGGCAAGATCGTGAAGGGCGCCAAGCATGTGCTGGAGACCGAGGAGCATTCCTCATGGACCATCACACCCGGTGAGAAACTGGTTTTAAAGGAGAAAAACGATGAGCGATAATGTTTTGGACAGAATTCGAGAGAAGACCCAGGAAGTTGATCTGGACAGCATCCTGACCACTTCTTTCGGAGGTTACACCAAGAAGTCCGTACTTGAATACAACAACATCATGCGCCAGAAGCAGCAGGAGATGAGCAAGGCCTTTAACGAGGAGATCCAGAAGATCTTAGACGAGAAGGAGAAGCTTCAGAGAGAGAACGATTCCCTGCGCAACAAGGTGGCACAGGCTGAGAGCGATTACCAGATGATCCGCCGCCAGTTAGTCAGCGTGACCAGAGAGGACCGCAGTGCGGTGAGAGCTGAAGCTGATGAGGGCGAGGAAGAGGATCTGTTAGCGACTCTTCGCAAGGTGCAGCAGGAAAATGTGCTTCTTGAGAAGGACATGGACGAGGCGATCGAGCGCATCAAGGACGACGAGCAGAAGATCGCTCACTACGAGGAAGAGCTTGCCGCAGAAAAGAAGAAGGTGCAGCAGATGCGCCGCGAGCTGGGCACTTATCAGAATCTCTTAAGAGACGAAAGATCGGACGGCGACGAGAAGGGCAAGGTGATCTACGCCCAGAACGCCGAGATCGACCGCTTAAACGGCGAGATCAAATATTTAAAGGACGCTATGAGCGACGGCAATGTGGCAGACTTAAACGAGCAGATCGATGGCCTCATGGACCATGTGGAGCTTCTGAACAAGGAGCTTGGCATGAAGGAGGAGAAGATCGCAGGAGACGCAGCCCGCATTGCGAGAATGACCGCGCAGAGCGAGTCCGACAACCTGATCATTGAGAAGCTCAGAGAGGCTTTAAAGACCAGCCGTGAGCAGACAGAGCAGGTAAATGCAGTGAATGCTGAGCTTGAGGAAATCTTAAGGGAGCGCATGGAGCAGTGCATCGAGCTGCAGAAGCGCTGCATCGATTACAAGGTAAAGCATGCAATTGCACTGCGCCGCTCCGAGAAGGAGACCACCGAGCGACTGATGAAGGAGCTGGCAGAGAGAGTTCCCGAGGAGACCGTATTCGAATATCTGGACGAGGATGAGTACGAGGACGACTACGAGGAAATCGCAGCACTTGATGTAGAGTAAGAAACCGGAGAACGAAAGGCAGCTTGCGGCATTTTTTACAGCAGGAGGACAAAAGATGCGTTTACTTCAGTTCTTTAGAGCATTACGAGGAGAAAAAGGTTCCACAGCAGTGATCGTTGCAGTCAGCATGGGTTTTCTGCTGGCGATGACAGGTCTTGCGCTGGATTACGGCGCAATGGCATCCCAGAAGCAGAACATGCAGAATGCGGCTGATGCGGCAGCTCTTGCGGCCGCGCAGGACGTGGGTGCCAAGACCTACAGACAGATCGCTGTCGACACCGCCAACAAGTATACCACCTTAAACGGCTACGAGGACGGCGTGGACACCGTCAATGTGGACGTCAATATTCAGGGCTATGTGGTGACCGTCACCATCAGCAAGGAAGTCAAAATGGGCTTCTCAGCGGTGCTCACCGGCGTCAACAGACGAAGAGTCAGCGCTCAGGCTCAGGCGGAGGCAGTATCTATCTTCGGCGGCTGTCCCTATGCAATGTTTGCAGGTCAGAAAATCGATGAAGGTGGTCAGGGTATTACCGTCGGCGGTAACAACATGTACATCGATGGCAATATTCATTCCAACTCCGATATTACCATGCCCCACGCGACCCTGTCGGAGGGCTCCGTGGCAACTGCTGTACACAATGTAAGTCCCAAGCAGAGCGGCTGGAGAGACGGCTGTATCGCAGAGGATATGCCCATGGCGGGTCCCCTTCGCAGAGACGTCATCGGTATGCCGGAGCTTGCACATTTCCACGGCAACGTGATCAAGAACTCCAAGACCGGCTTCCAGGAGTTACTGGCGGAGGCGTTGTACAAGTATTCCATCCAGATGGGTGCGGGCAACACAGATTACCGCAAAAACGGCCTGTTTATCTATGTTGAGGGCGACCTGATCTTTCGCGGTCATAACTCCACCGCGTATAACGCCGAATTCCCCATCACCATCGTGGTCAAGGGCAATATCGACTTAAACGGCGCGACCTTAAACAGTTCTGTGGCAT
>JAZULD010000171.1:0-9672 GCA_045643625.1 Acetatifactor sp.
CTTCATACTTAATCAAAGCAGGCGATGTTATTGAAATCAAAGAAAGTGCAAAGTCTTTACAGAGATATAAGGATATCGTCGAAGTAACCGGCGGCAGACTCGTTCCCGAGTGGATGGATGTTGATATTGACAGCTTAAAGGGTACTATCAAGAATCTTCCTACCAGAGAGATGATCGATGTTCCCGTTGATGAGATGCTCATCGTCGAGTTGTACTCCAAGTAAGCCTTATAACGCTCTGGGGTGACAGGGGATTCCTATGTCAGCCCGGAGTGCTGTGTTTCAACCCATACATTCGAAAAGGAGGATATTTGCAGTGTTTGATTTCGAAAGACCGAATATTGAAGTAGCTGAAATTTCAGAGGATAAGAAGTACGGTAAGTTCGTAGTTGAGCCCCTGGAGAGAGGCTACGGTATCACTCTTGGTAATTCACTGAGAAGAATCATGCTTTCTTCCTTACCGGGTGCTGCAGTTAGTCAGATCAAGATCGAAGGTGTTCTTCATGAGTTCAGTTCCATCCCCGGCGTAAAAGAGGATGTAACCGAGATCATCACCAACATCAAGAGTCTTGCTATCAAGAACAGCAGCGACACTAATGAGACCAAGACAGCTTACATCGAGTATGAAGGTGCCGGTGTCGTTAAGGCTTCTGATATCCAGGTTGACCAGGATATCGAGATTTTAAATCCCGACCTCGTAATCGCTACTTTAAGCGGCAGTGATACTAAGTTCTATGTAGAGCTTACCATCACCAAGGGCCGCGGCTATGTAAGCGCTGATAAGAATAAGAGCGAGGATCTCCCCATCGGTGTGATCGCAATCGACTCCATCTACACCCCTGTAGAGAGAGTAAACGTGACCGTTCAGAATACCCGTGTTGGTCAGATCACCGACTATGATAAGCTCACCTTAGACGTTAATACCAACGGCACTCTGGCTCCCGATGAGGCAGTCAGCCTTGCAGCAAAGGTATTAAGCGAGCATTTAGGTCTGTTTATCGATCTGTCTGAGAATGCTAAGACAGCTGAAGTTATGGTAGATAAGGAAGACGACGAGAAGGAGAAAGTCCTTGAGATGAGTATCGACGAGTTAGAGCTTTCCGTTCGTTCCTACAACTGTCTGAAGAGAGCAGGCATCAATACTGTAGAAGAACTCACCAACAAGACTCCCGAGGATATGATGAAGGTTCGTAACCTTGGACGTAAGTCTCTCGAGGAAGTTCTCGCTAAGCTGAAAGAGCTGGGTCTTCAGCTGAACCCCAGTGAAGAAGCTTAATTTTATGAAGGATTTTCCGTATGTGTTAAGTCCGAAGTGCTCACATGCGGTTCATCTCTAAATGGCTATTAACAGCTGCATAATGCAGCCAGGCATTCGGTAAGTAAGTCCAAAGAGCGTGGCCGGATGTACCATGAAAAGAGAAAGGATAATAGAAAAATGGCAAAGTACAGAAAACTCGGAAGAACCTCTTCCCAGAGAAAAGCATTACTTAGAAACCAGGTTACCGCACTTCTTTACCGCGGTAAGATCGTTACCACCGAGGCTAAGGCTAAGGAAGTAAGAAAGATCGCTGAAGGCCTTATTGCTCTTGCAATCAAGGAGAAGGACAACTACGAGATGGTTACCGTATCCGCTAAGGTTCCTGTAAAGGACAAGGACGGTAAGAGAGTTAAGGAAGTTGTTGATGGTAAGAAGGTTACCAAGTATGAGACCATCGAGAAGGAGATCAAGAAGGATCTTCCCTCCAGACTTCATGCAAGACGTCAGATGCTCAAGGTTCTTAACCCTGTAGTAGAAGTTCCCACCGAACTTGCAGGTCGTAAGAAGAACACCAAGGAGATCGACCTTGTTGCTAAGCTGTTCGATGAGATCGCACCCAAGTACGCTACCAGAAACGGTGGTTACACCAGAATGATCAAGGTTGGTCTTCGTAAGGGTGATGCAGCAATGGAAGTAGTTCTTGAGCTGGTATAATCTATTATAAGTCCAAAAATAAAAAGGAATCGGTTTCGACCGGTTCCTTTTTTGTTGCAAAAGCCCGGCAAGCACCATTGTGCTTGCACAGAATGGTATTTGCCGGGCGTAAGAACACCGAGCAGATATGCGAGGTGGGTGTGCGATTTAGCATATGCCTCTGTAACGCGTTTAAAGGCCTGTTTAAGGCGTTTTATCGAAGTGCTGGTAATCTTTACTGTGTGTCCAGTCACCGCCCCAATCGAAGCCGTGAGCGACGAATAAACGATAGCAGAGATCGTCATGATTAATCTTGTGAGGGAAGGCTGCATCCCTGTCTGCGTAAGCCTCTGCGCCCTCGGGAGCGATGTGAGGTTCACCTGTTGCTTTGTCAAAAGTTACATAGGGATTGTGCAGGGGATTGATGTCCACGGCCAGGCCGTAGGAGTGGTTGGAGAGCCTGTCGGTGCCTGCGATCACTCTGAAATTGAAGGCCGAAGAGTTGTTGTCGGCCATGGAGCGCTCGTCATCCGCACCGTAATTGTCCACAAGGACCATTTTCTCGATGGGGTATTCTGCCTTATAGAGCTCATAGAAGATGTCAAGAAGGTCCTGTGCGATCGCCTTGTTGCAGATCATTTCACCGACTGAAGGATTTCCTTCATAATCGGTATGAAAAACATGAAGGTAGACGAGGTCTTCTCTTGAGATCAGGGGCTTGCCGTCCTTCACGGGGATCGTCGTTTCTTCAGGGTAGGAGAGACCTTTCAGCTGTTCAAACAGCTCGTCAGAGATGGGCTCGTAGAAGAAGCCGGTGGTGAGAGTTGTGCGTTCACTTGACGGAACAGTACCGTTTCCTGTGATCATATCGGGATCGACCTTTCTGTCTTTGGTGCGAAATGCTTCCGGGAGTACACCCTGCAGGGCACCGTGACTCATATACAGGGAGTGAAGGATCAGGGAACCGCGGGTGGCGTAGCTTGTGGGAGTGTAGATGACGGTGTCGCCGGAGGGATATTCCTTCCGGGCATCCGAAACGGTCTCGCCGGGAGGTGCGACTGCTGCATCATCTCCGGTCTCGTCCGAAGCACCGTGGGCGGTGTCCTCCGTATCACCTGCGTCCTCCGCAGTGATCGAGGGATCCGGTCCTAACTGGTTCACGCTGCTTTTTTGCAGCAGAAGAACGAGACTTCCGACCAGCATCAGCACGGCAATGAGCAGCGGAGCAAAGACAGAAAGCATATTTTTGGTGGATTTTTGCTTCATATGATTGCCTTTCGGTTATGTTGCATATTATGTTTACAGATATTTTACCACGCAGCCCCGCGAAAGTAAATTCAGGGAATTCAAGAAGAATGCCCGTCGGAAGGTTGTTTTTTTGCTCATAATTTAGTATTATAAAAATAGTACGCTCAAACAAAGAGCGCGCGGATGAGGACAAGATATGGGAATTATCACAGCGAAAAAGCTGATTTATGAATATTTGAAGCGTGATGAGGAAGGCAATGTGGAGGGCACTGTCAGAGCGGTGGACGAGGTCGACTTAGACATTGAGCAGGGACAGTTTATTGCGATCTTAGGCCACAACGGCTCCGGCAAATCCACTCTCGCCAAGCACATGAACGCGATCCTGCATCCCACGGACGGCAGCGTCTGGGTGAACGGCCTGGATACCAAAGACGACAGAAATGTCTGGGATATCCGTAAGACCGCGGGCATGGTCTTCCAGAACCCCGACAACCAGATCATCGGCCAGGTGGTTGAGGAGGATGTGGGATTCGGTCCCGAGAACATGGGCATCCCCACCGAGGAGATCTGGCAGCGCGTTGAGGAGAGCCTGAAGGCAGTGGGCATGTACGAATTTCGCAAGCATTCCCCCAACAAGCTTTCCGGCGGTCAGAAGCAGCGTGTTTCCATCGCAGGCGTGCTGGCAATGCATCCCAAGTGCATCGTGCTGGACGAGCCCACAGCGATGCTTGACCCCAGCGGCCGCAAGGAGGTCATCCGCGCGGTGCGTGCCTTAAACATGGTGGAGGGCGTGACCGTCATCCTGATCACACACTACATGGAGGAGATCATCCATGCAGACAAGGTGTTCGTTATGGACAGCGGCAGGATCGCGCTTTCCGGCAGCCCCAGAGAGATCTTTTCGCAGGTAGAGCGATTAAAAGAGCTTCGCCTGGACGTCCCCCAGGTCACTCTGCTGGCATATGAATTGAAGAAAAAGGGCATCGATCTTCCCGACGGCATCCTGACCGTGGAGGAGCTGACAGAGGCCCTTGGCTTATAAGAGGAAAACAATGACTTTAGTACTGGAACATGTAAATCATACATATGAAGCGGGTTCCCCACTGGAGAAAAAAGCCCTGATCGACATCGACCTGACCATCAATAAGGGTGAGTTTATCGGCGTGATCGGCCACACAGGATCCGGCAAGTCCACACTGATGCAGCACTTGAACGGCCTGATGAAGGCAACCTCCGGCAGGATCCTGTTCGAGGGAGAGGACATCTATGCCCAGGGCTTTGATATGAAGAACCTGCGCCGCAAGGTGGGTCTGGTCTTCCAGTATCCCGAGCACCAGCTCTTTGAGATCGATGTGTTCTCCGACGTCTGCTACGGTCCCAAGAACATGGGCCTTGAGAAGGACGAGGTGGAGCGCCGCGCAAGAGAGGCACTGCTTGCAGTGGGACTGGGAGAAGAGTATTTTAAACAGTCTCCCTTCGAGCTCTCCGGCGGCCAGAAGAGAAGAGCGGCCATCGCAGGCGTTCTGGCCATGCAGCCCGAGATCCTGATCTTAGACGAGCCCACAGCGGGCCTTGACCCCAAGGGCAGGGATGAGATCCTGCACCAGATTGCAGAGCTTCGCGAGAAGATGGGCATCACCGTACTGCTGGTGTCCCACAGCATGGAGGACGTGGCGGAGTATGTGGACCGCATCATCGTAATGAACCGCGGCAGCATTCTCTACGACGATAAGCCCGAGAAGGTTTTTGCACATTACAAGGAGCTTGAGGAGGTAGGCCTTGCCGCACCTCAGGTCACCTATATCATGCACGAGCTGAAGGACAAGGGCTTAAACGTGGGTGAGAACGTCACCACCCTGGACGAGGCGGTAGAGGAGATCTTAAGGGCCTTACAGAAGTAAAAAACGCATGCGGGCGGATGTGATCTGTTTTTGCCCGCGAGGAGAAAAATGCTTAAAGATATTACACTTGGACAATATTATCAGACAGAATCCGTGCTTCATCGCATGGATCCCAGAGTGAAGCTGGGCGGAACGCTGCTCTACATCGTCAGCCTGTTTTTGTTTAAAAACTTCGCAGGCTACCTTGTGGCTGCGCTCTTTCTGGCCATCGTGATAGGGCTCAGCAATGTCCCTTTTTCCTTTATTATCAGAGGCATGAAGTCTATTATGTTCCTGCTTATGATCACTGTGATCTTCAACCTCTTTCTGACGCCCGGTGAGGTCATCTTCGCTGTGTGGAAGATCACGATCACAAAGGAAGGCCTGAAGCTTGCACTGACCATGGCAGTGAGACTGACGCTGCTGATCTTAGGATCGTCCCTGATGACGCTTACCACCACACCCAACAACCTGACGGACGGCATGGAGAAAATGATGCGTCCCCTGCAGGTGCTTAAGGTGCCGGTTCACGAGGTGGCAATGATGATGACCATCGCCCTTCGTTTTATCCCCATCCTCATGGAGGAGCTTGACAAGATCATGAAGGCCCAGCTTGCGAGAGGTGCCGATTTCGAGACCGGCGGACTCATCAGGCGCGCCAGGGCAATGGTACCCATTCTGGTGCCCCTGTTTATCTCAGCCTTCCGCCGTGCCAACGACCTGGCCATGGCAATGGAGGCAAGATGCTACAGAGGCGGCGAGGGCCGTACCAAGATGAAGCCCCTGATCTACGCAAGAAGAGATCACCTTGCATATCTTGCAATCGCAGTTTATCTTGTGGTCTCCGTAGCAGTCGGCAGATTTCTTTTCTAACTGACAGGAGGAGTTATGCGCGTTTGTCTGGTGGTTGCCTATGACGGCACCAATTACCACGGTTGGCAGATCCAGAATAACGGAATCACGATAGAGAGTGAGTTAAACCGAGCCTTAAGTGCGCTGCTTGGCGAGGACATTCAGGTGATCGGCGCCAGCAGGACCGACTCCGGCGTCCACGCCATGGGCAATATCGCTGTTTTTGACACTGCAAGCCGCATGCCCGCCGAGAAGGTGAGCTACGCTCTGAATCAGAGGCTTCCCGAGGATATCCGCATCATGCGTTCCTACGAGGTGGCCGGCGACTGGCATCCGAGACACTGTGCCAGCCGCAAAACATATGAATACAGGATCTACCGCGGGGAGTTTCCCATGCCCCTGCGCAGGTTATATACACATTTTTCCTACCACGAATACGACGTGGCGCGCATGAGGGAGGCTGCGGCTTACCTGGTGGGCGAGCACGATTTCAAGAGCTTCTGCCAGACAGGGGCTCAGACCGAGACCACTGTGAGGACAGTGCTTAAGTGTGAGGTCGAGGAGCAGGGCGCGGAGCTCGTGATCAGAGTCTGCGGCAACGGTTTCCTCTACAACATGGTGCGCATTATCGCAGGCACTCTGATGGAGGTCGGCCGCGGCAGGAAAGCGCCGGAGGACATTCCGAAGATCCTGGCCGCCCTAGACAGGGAGGCAGCAGGCCCCACAGCTCCGGCGAGAGGACTGACCCTTATCAAATACGAATTTTTGGACGAGGATCCCAATAATAAGACAGAATAAAGGAGAACAACAATGGAAATGAATCGCAAGGATGCAAACCTGATCACAAGAGACTATTTTGACCGCATTCTGATCGAGATGCGCCACATCGACGGCGTGCTTCCCGAGACCGACGTCACCCTCTTCGGAGAAAAATTCTCCATGCCCATCGCTACCGCAGCGCTGAGCCACTTAAACGGCAGAGCTGAAAACGGCATGGCCAAGATGGCTGAGGGCGCTAAGATGGCAGGCGCACTGTGCTTTTCCGGCATGGGCGAGAGAGAAGAGCTGATCGACATGGTGGCAACCGGCGCCAAGGTCATCAAGATCATCAAGCCCCATTTTGACAACGCAGTTGTTTTTGAGAAGATTCGTCAGGCAGAGGAAGACGGCGCTTTTGCGGTAGGTATGGACATCGACCATGCTTTCAACGGCAAGGGTGAGTACGACGTGGTATGCGGCCTTCCCATGAAGCCCAAGTCCTTGGATGAGATCAAAAGCTTCATCGCAGCAACCAAGCTTCCCTTCATCATCAAGGGTGTTTTAAGCGTGACCGACGCTGAGAAGGCGATCGAGGCAGGCGCGGCAGGCATCATCGTTTCCCATCATCACGGTATCTTAAACTACGCAGTTCCCCCTCTTATGGTGCTGCCTAAGATCGTCGAGGCAGTTGCGGGCAGAATCCCGATCCTTGTTGACTGCGGCATCGAGAGCGGTCTTGACGTTTACAAGGCACTGGCCCTGGGCGCAGACGCATGCTGCGTGGGCAGAGCTATCATGGATCCCCTGGTAAAAGACGGCGCCGCAGGCGTTTGCGAGACCATGGAGCGCATGAATACCGAGCTTAAGGGTGCTATGGCAAGAACCGGCTTCGGCAGAGTGGAAGACATCAACGATTCCGTCCTCTGGAGAATGGACAGATAATCAGACATTTGGAGGTCGTATAAATGAGACTTGGCGGAGAAGTAAAAAGAGAATACAACAGCCCCGAGGAATGGCTTGCAGGCGTCAAGGCGCTTGGCTATTCCGCAGTATATACCCCTATCAATTACACAGCTGACACCGCGACCAGAAGAGCGTACAGAGAATGTGCCGAGGCCAACGACCTGGTGATCGGCGAGGTAGGCGTCTGGAGAAACTGTCTCGCACTCGATGACGCTGAGAGAAACGCAGCACTCGAGTATGCCAAGCAGCAGTTAGCACTGGCAGACGAGCTTGGTGCCAATTGCTGTGTCAACATTATCGGCAACCGCGGTGAGATCTGGGACGGTTTCGATCCCACCAACTTCGATCCCGATGTATATGTGCTGGCGGTGGACAGCGTCCGTGAGATCATCGACGCGGTTAAGCCCAAGCACACCTGCTACAGCATCGAGTCCATGCCCTGGATGGTTCCCGACAGCCCCGAGGCTTATTTGCAGCTTCTTGAGGATGTGGACAGAGAGGCCTTCGGCGTGCATCTCGACTATGTCAACATGATCAACAGCCCCAGAAGATACTTGAAGAGTACCGAGTTCATCGCCCACTGTTTTGAACTGCTCGGTCCCCGCATCAAGAGTATCCACGGCAAGGATTCCATCATGGAGAAGGAGTACACCACCGTGATCCGCGAGACCATGCCCGGCAAGGGAACTCTGGATTATGTCAAAATTCTTCCCATGGTCGAGAAGCTGGGTAAGGACACAACATTTTTCATTGAGCACCTGCCCGATTTTGACAGCTACAAGCAGGCGTCCGATTACATCCGCATGCGTGCGGCACAGGCAGGCGTACATGTAAAATAAGCGCTGAAAATGGGCATTTTTACCCGAAAGAGGTATTGACAGAGCAAGTATCTTGCCTTATAATATCTCGGTGTGACAGTATTTGAAATGCTAAGTCAAAGCCCCGACGAAGCATTTTAGAATAGAAGACAGCAGTCTTGAATCTTGGTAGATCGCAGCCGGACATCTGTGGTTTATCACAGGGACAGGACAATATTTGGCCGGAGAGTCCACGACACAACGGCAGAGTAATATGGAGGATTCATATGAAGACATTTATGGCTAGCCCCGCTACAATCGATAGAAAATGGTATGTAGTAGACGCTACTGGAATGACCCTGGGTCGTTTAGCATCCGAGGTTGCTAAAGTTTTAAGAGGTAAGAACAAGGCTATCTTTACTCCTCACATCGATACCGGTGACTATGTTATCGTTATCAACGCTGAGAAGATCACCGTAACCGGTAAGAAGCTTGACAAGAAGGTTTACTATCATCACTCCGATTACGTTGGAGGCATGAAGGAGACCACTCTGAGAGAGAAGCTCGCTAAGAAGCCTGAGCAGGTTATCGAGATGGCAGTTAAGGGCATGCTCCCCAAGGGACCTTTAGGAAGACAGATGATCACCAAGCTGCATGTATACGCAGGACCTGAGCACAAGCATGAAGCTCAGCAGCCTGAAGTACTGACATTCTAAAGGACTGGAAGGAGGATAAAGAATTATGGCAAAGACAGAGAAGTATTACGGAACCGGTAGAAGAAAGAGTTCTGTTGCAAGAGTATATTTAGTACCCGGCACCGGTAATGTTACCATCAACAAGAGATCTATGGACGAGTACTTTGGCCTTGAGACCCTTAAGGTTATCGTTCGTCAGCCCCTCGTTGCAACCGAGACCGTTGATAAGTACGATGTTATCGTAAACGTACGCGGCGGCGGTTACACCGGTCAGGCAGGCGCAATCAGACACGGTGTTGCAAGAGCACTCCTTCAGGTAGACGGCGATTACAGACCCGTTCTCAAGAAGGCTGGCTTCCTCACCAGAGACCCTCGTATGAAGGAAAGAAAGAAGTACGGCTTAAAGGCAGCAAGACGCGCACCTCAGTTCTCCAAGAGATAATCTCCGCGATTGCTACGAGCAGCGCAAATGCAAAACAAATACGCCCTGGCATGCTTGCATGCCAAGGGCGTTATTTTTTTGCGTAT
>JAZULD010000172.1:0-8276 GCA_045643625.1 Acetatifactor sp.
AGGTCAGAGACGGCATGAGAAACCACCAGACCACCGGTAATCCTTCCACTTTGGAGGGCAAGATCGTTCGCTTCTCCGATAAGATCGCCTACATTCATCATGACATGGATGATGCGGTGAGAGCGGGCATTCTGACTGAGATGGACGTACCTGCTTCCATCAGAGAGGTGCTTGGATCCACGCCCGGTGAGAGACTTGACTTCTTTATTCATGATATCGTGACCAACAGCCTGGACCGCAACGATGTGGTCATGTCCGAGGTCGGTGCGGCTGCCATGAAGGCCATCAGACAGTTCATGTTTGAGAGAGTGTACCAGAATCCCGAGGCCAAGAGCGAAGAGGGCAAGGCAGAGGTCCTGATGGAGACTCTGTATCATCATTATCTGAAGCATATCGACGACCTTCCCGAGGAGTTTCTTAAGCTGATCGAGCAGGGAGATCCCAGGGAAGTAGTTGTCTGTGATTATGTGGGCGCCATGAGCGACAGATTCGCCATCGGTGTCTACGAGAATATTTTTATCCCGAAATCCTGGCAGATCTAAGGGGGCAGCGGATGTTTTACCCGGAAGAAACGATTGAAGAGGTCAGAGCCCGCAACGACATCGTTGATGTGGTATCCGGCTATGTAAAATTACAAAAGAAAGGCAACAACCATTGGGGCTGCTGTCCTTTCCATAATGAAAAGACCCCTTCGTTCTCCGTGTCCGGACCGAAACAGATGTATCACTGCTTCGGATGCGGTGTCAGCGGCAACGTCTACACCTTTCTGATGCAGTATGAAAATATTGGTTTTCAGGAGGCTGTGGTGCAGCTTGCGGAGCGTGCCGGGGTGGCACTTCCTCAGGCGGAGCAGTCGCCCGAGATGCGAAGGCGCGAGAGCAGACGCGCCAGACTCATGGAGGTCAACAAGGAGGCGGCGAAGTATTTCTACTACCAGCTGCGTTCTCCCAGAGGCAAGACCGGACAGGAGTATCTTAAGAAGCGTGAGCTTACGGAGGAGACCATGAATGCATTCGGTCTCGGCTACATCGGCAACAGCAGTACCGAGCTCATCGCTTATCTGCGCAACAAGGGCTTTGAGGACGATCTGATCAGGGAGGCCGGTCTGGCCCTCTTTTCAGAGAAAAAAGGCCTGTACTGTCAGTTCTGGAACCGTGTGATGTTCCCCATTCAGGACATCAATCACAAGGTCATCGGCTTCGGCGGCCGCGTGATGGGCGACGGAGAGCCCAAGTATCTGAACTCTCCCGAGACACCGGTTTTTGATAAAAGAAGGAATCTCTACGGACTGAACTTCGCACGTACCGCCAGAAGCGGCAACATGATCCTCTGCGAGGGTTATATGGATGTTATCGCCATGCATCAGGCGGGCTTTAAGCAGGCGGTTGCCTCTCTGGGAACTGCGTTCACGGAGGAGCAGGCGGTGCTCATTAAGCGCTACACCGACAATGTGCTGCTGGCATACGACAGCGACGGTGCTGGCGTCAAGGCAGCGCTGCGTGCCATCGGCATCGTCAGAGCGGCGGGACTTACCGCCAAGGTCATCAACATGCGTCCCTGCAAGGATCCCGACGAATTTATGAAGCGATTCGGCAAGGAAGCCTTTGCTGAGCGCATCGAGCAGGCGGAGAACAGCTTTTTCTACGAGATCCGCATGCTGGAGAGTCAGTTTGACTTAAATGACCCCGAGGGCAAGACGAAGTTCTACAGGGAGATCGCCCGCAAGTTATGCGAGTTTGATGAGGCTGTGGAGCGCGACAATTACCTGCAGGCCATCGCGGAGAAGTATTTCATCGGCGTGGAGAACCTGCGGAGTCTGGTATTGTCCTACGCGACCCAGACGGGACTTGCAAGACCCGTTGAGCGGCCCAGAACCGGTGTGAAGCCCAAGAACACGCCCGAGGAGAATGCCAAGAGAGACCAGAGGCTGATGCTTACCTGGATCGTGGATGATCCTTCGATCTTTAAGAAGATCGAGAAGTACCTCGGTGCCGAGGACTTCACGGAGGATCTTTACAAGCAGGTGGCCGAGAGGCTTTTTGCGGACCTTAAGCAGGATATTTTCAATCCGGCGGGCATCATCAGCATGTTCGACGACGAGGAGAGCCAGAAGGAGGCTGCAAGTCTTTTCCACACGAAGCTGCCGCCCATCGAGACGAAGCAGGAGAGGGAGAAGGCACTGCACGATATTCTGCTGTCGGTCAAGAAGAACAGCTACGAATTCTACACCGCCCGCATGGGTACGGATGTGAATGCATTGAATCAGGTAATTGCCGGCAAGAAAGCTTTGGAGGAGCTTGCCAGGGTACATATTTCCCTGGATTAATTTGGAATCAATTAAAAGATCAAGATAGAAGAAAAGGATAGGTGTAAAGGTATGGATGAAAATGCACAGGTAAAATTTGACGAGAAGGTCAAAGAGCTTCTGGAGATGGCCAAGAAGAAAAAGAACGTTCTGGAGACCCAGGAGGTCAGCGACTTTTTTGCCGATATGCCTCTTGAGGAGGAGCAGTTCGAGAAGATCTTAGAGGTTCTGGAGCAGAACAATGTAGATGTACTGCGCATCACCGATGATGACGATACCGACGATGAGGAGATCATCCTGACCGAGGAGGACGAGGTTGACGTTGAGAGTATCGACCTGACCGTTCCCGACGGTGTCAGCATCGAGGATCCCGTGCGTATGTATCTGAAGGAGATCGGTAAAGTTCCCCTTCTGACTGCCAACGAGGAGATCGAACTGGCTAAGAAGATGGAGGTAGGCGACCCTGAGGCTAAGAAGCGTCTGGCAGAGGCTAACTTACGTCTGGTTGTAAGTATCGCAAAGCGTTATGTTGGCCGCGGCATGCTGTTCCTTGACCTGATCCAGGAAGGTAACCTTGGTCTGATCAAGGCAGTTGAAAAATTCGATTACAGAAAGGGCTACAAGTTCTCCACATATGCGACCTGGTGGATCCGTCAGGCGATCACCAGAGCGATCGCAGACCAGGCGAGAACCATTCGTATCCCTGTACATATGGTTGAGACCATCAACAAGCTCATCCGTGTCAGCCGTCAGCTCTTACAGGAGCTGGGCCGTGAGCCTTCCCCCGAGGAGATCGCTGAGGAGATGAACATGAGCGTTGACCGCGTTCGCGAGATCTTAAAGATCAGCCAGGAGCCTGTATCTCTTGAGACTCCCATCGGTGAGGAGGAGGACAGCCATCTCGGCGACTTCATTCAGGATGATAACGTACCCGTTCCCGCAGACGCTGCAGCATTCACTCTGCTGAAGGAGCAGCTGGTTGAGGTACTGGGTACCCTGACCGAGAGAGAGCAGAAGGTTCTGCGCCTGCGTTTCGGCTTAGACGACGGCCGTGCACGCACTTTGGAAGAGGTCGGTAAGGAGTTCAACGTAACCCGTGAGCGTATCCGTCAGATCGAGGCAAAGGCTCTCCGTAAGTTACGTCATCCCAGCCGCAGCAGAAAGTTAAAGGATTATCTGGATTAATGAGCGCACAGAACAGCGTAAAACTGTCCCGCAGACTGACCGCGCTGGCTGAGATGGTCACACCCGGAAACAGGGTCTGTGACGTGGGCTGCGACCACGGTTTTCTCTCCATCTACCTGGTGCAGAAGGGAATCAGTCCCTGTGCCCTTGCCATGGACTTAAGAGAGGGACCCCTTGCGGGTGCAAAAGAGCACGTGAGAGAGCAGGGTCTTACAGACAAGGTCACAACCAGACTCTCAAACGGTATCAGAGAGTACCTTCCCGGCGAGGCGGACACCATGATCTGCGCGGGAATGGGCGGTCCTCTGATGCAGCAGATCCTCATGGAGGATCCGGGCAAGACCGCGGATTTTAAGGAACTGATCCTGCAGCCTCAGTCGGAGATCAGGGAGTTTCGCGAGTTTTTGCGGGAAAAAGGATTCCCTCTGATCGATGAGGAGATCCTTGTCGAGGACGAGAAGTTTTATTTTATCTTTAAAACAGGACCGATGGGTTCCTGCGAGGCAAAAGAGGGCGACAGACTCTCCGATAAGTTCGGAGAGAAGCTTCTTCGCGAGCGTCACCCCGTGCTGCTTGAGTACCTTGAGAAAGGTCTTGAGAAGACTCTTCTTGTGGAGCAGGAACTTGTAAAACATAGAGGTGAAGGAGCCAATGAGCGCCTGGAGGAGAGCCTGAAAAGGGTTCGCGAGGACCTTGAGGACTACCGCAGGGCCATGGACCTCTTTGCACCTTGCAATTAACGGTAAAACAGTTTATAATCAGCAAATGTAAGTAAGACAAATAATCGCGGCTGCATTTTTGCAGGTGAGGAAAGTCCGGGCTTCATAGGGCAGGATGCCGGATAACGTCCGGTGGAGGCGACTCCAAGGCCAGTGCAACAGAAATATACCGCCGGATCATTGATCCGGTAAGGGTGGAAAGGCAGCTTAAGAGACTACCGTCTGTCCGGTAACGGGCAGAGCCATGTAAACCCCATCCGAAGCAAGACCAAGCAGAAAGCAATAGGCTTGCCCGGCCTGCTTTCAGGTAGGTTGCTCGACGCGGCTGGCAACAGCCGTGCTAGATAGATGATTATTCAACGACATAACCCGGCTTATCGTTTTGCTTACATTCACAGGTGCCGTAAATTCAGGAAATTCCCGGGTTTACGGCACCTGTGGTCGTTTGAGGAGAAAGCAGATCAAGTGCTTGAGGAGAAAGCAGATCAAAGCGTTTGGGAGGCGATCCGATTGGGCGCTTTGTGAGGACGAAAGAGTCTGGGGCATTGCGATGCGGAGAGGAGTGTGAGGTGCTTTTGAGAAAAAACAGTATAGCAATATTTCGGCATCTTGCAGCGCTTCTTATGGTATGCATGATACTCTGCACGGCAGGTACGCTGGCGGGATGCTCCGGAAGTGTTGGGAAGAACGCCGGAGCACGGGAAAACTCGGGGAACACTTCCGAGCTTGTATCGGACGCAGCATCCTCTGCAGACAAGTCGGAAACTTCGGACGCAGGCGTTATGACGGACGAAGAGTTCGTGCCCGACGGCTTGGATGAACTGCGTGATGTCTCTCTGTCTCTGGTTCGCATCTCTGCGGGAACCATGATGGGCAGCGGTGTGCTGTACAGCCGTGATGAGAAGGGGCTGTACATTCTGACTGCGGGACATGTGCTGGAAGATGTGAAGGCCGGCGACGCAGTCTGGGTGACTTTTGCGGATGAAACAAGCGTGCAGAGCACGAGCTTTGAGATCGTTCCCCACGGCGATCTGGGCCTTATATATGTAGCTGATGAAGCATATGCGGACGAGGAGAAGTACCCCTGCGTCCTGATAGACAAGGAGTGTTTTGACGGCCTGAAGGAGGGCAGTCGAATCACGGCGGCTGGTTTTGTCAGCGGAGCTGTTTACACAGAGGAAGAGGGCGAGCTTGAAAGTGCCTGGATCTTTTCCACCGCTTTTGACAGGCATCTTCTGATGGCAAAGGTGGGTGTTACGGACGGCATGAGCGGCGGCGGACTTTTTGACGGGGAGCGGCATTTTATCGGCATCATCTGCGGTGCGGACGATGAGGGAAATGCTTTTGCAGAGCCCTTAAACAGCATTCTTGCCTTTGTTGTGCAGTAGTCTTATTGACATTTGGGGCGGAATGGTGGACAATATAGGACGACAAAGAAGTTTGGAACCTTGACCCTTAGGGGTATGAAGAAAGGATGATAATATGACTAAGATCGATGTTGTATCAGGCTTCCTGGGAGCAGGAAAGACCACTTTGATAAAGAAACTGTTAAAAGAGGCACTGGACGGTTCCAAGACAGTGCTGATCGAGAATGAGTTCGGCGAGATCGGTATCGACGGCGGTTTCCTGAAGGAGGCAGGCATCGAGATCAAGGAGATGAACTCCGGTTGTATCTGCTGTTCTCTGGTAGGTGATTTCGGTACTTCCTTGAAGGAAGTAATTGCAACCTACGCACCCGAGCGTATTCTCATCGAGCCCTCCGGCGTCGGTAAGCTTTCCGACGTGCTGAAGGCAGTGGAAGATGTTGCTGCAGACCTTGATGTTCAGGTGAACAGTGCGGTTGCAGTCGTTGACGCTTCCAAGTGCAAAATGTATATCAAGAATTTCGGTGAATTCTTCATCAACCAGATCGAGTATGCCGGAACTATTATTTTAAGCAGAACCGATAAGGTGAGCGCTGAGAAGATCGCAACCTGCGTTGAACTCATCAGAGAGCACAACGACAAGGCTACCATCATCACAACTCCCCTTGATCAGCTCGAGGGTCAGGCAGTTCTCAAGACCATTGAGGGCGCTGACAAGCTTGAGGATCTCTTAAAGGAGATGCTTGAGGACACCCGCCATGAGCATGATGAAAACTGCACCTGCGGCTGCCATGATCATCATCACCATCATCATGACCATGATGACGAGTGCTGCGATCATGACCATGAGCATCATCATGACCACGAGTCGTGCGTCCCTGACCATGAGCATCATCATCATGACCATGAGTGCTGCGACCACGATCACGAGCATCATCATGACCATGACCACGAGTGCTGCGATCACGATCACGAGCATCATCACCACGACCATGACCATGAGCACGAGCATCATCATCACGAGCATGATGAGAACTGCACATGCGGCTGCCATGATCACGATCATCACCACCATC
The DNA here is from genome assembly GCA_045643625.1 of Acetatifactor sp. Taxonomy (GTDB): domain Bacteria; phylum Bacillota; class Clostridia; order Lachnospirales; family Lachnospiraceae; genus Acetatifactor. The sequence goes on from JAZULD010000172.1 coordinate 6,650, forward strand.
ATCATGCAGATGAGATCTTTACCAGCTGGGGTATCGAGACTCCCGCTGTATTTACGAAGGAGAAGCTTGAGCAGATCCTTGCTGCACTGGACAGCGGCGAGTACGGTATGGTACTTCGCGCAAAGGGTATGGTTCCCGCAGAGGACGGTACCTGGCTGTACTATGACTATGTACCCGAAGAGCAGGAGATCAGAGCAGGCAAGCCCGAAGTTACCGGCAAGATCTGCGTGATCGGTGCTGAACTGAAGGAAGAGAAGCTTGCAGAGCTTTTCCGTGCATAATATGTTTGGACGAGGTATCAACAAAATGAAGGCTGTATATATCATCAATGGTTTTCTGGAGAGCGGTAAGACAGAATTTATCACCTTCACATTAAGCCAGCCCTACTTTCAGGTGAAGGGCAAGACCCTGATCTTATTGTGTGAGGAGGGCGAGGTAGAGTACGAGGCAGACCTTTTGAAGCGCACCAACTCCGTTGTTGAGGTGATCGAGGAAGAGGAGGATTTCAATCCCACCAAACTTGTGGAACTTGAAAAAAAGCACAAGCCCGACCGCATCATCATCGAATATAACGGCATGTGGAACTTCAAGGAGATGAAGCTGCCCTGGTACTGGAAGGTAGAGCAGCAGATCACCACCATCGATGCAACTACTTTTACCATGTATTACACCAATATGAGATCTTTGCTTGCAGAGATGATCCGCAAGTCCGAGATGATCATTTTCAACCGCTGCGACGGTATTGAGGAGTTGAATGTCTTCAAGCGCAATATTAAGGCAGTCAATCCCACTGCGGATGTGATCTTTGAGGGAGAGGACGGCGAGATCGACGAGATCTTCGAGGAGGATCTTCCCTACGATCTGAACCAGCCCATCATCGATCTGGATAATGAGGGTTACGGTATTTTTTATCTGGACGCTATGGATCATGTGGAGCGCTATGCAGGTAAGACGATCCGCTTTGTTGCGACTGTCTTAAAGCCCGAGGACTTCCCGAAGAACTACTTTGTTCCCGGAAGACTGGCAATGACCTGCTGTGCGGACGACATGGCTTTCCTCGGATATGCCTGTGAGTACGACGGTGCTTCCGCACTTTCTCAGAAGGACTGGGTCAAGGTTACTGCGAAGGTAGCCAAGGAATATTGGGCCGATTACAAGGGAGAGGGTCCTGTGCTTCACGCAGTCAGTGTGGAGAAGACCAAGGCTCCCAAGGAAGAGGTCATCAGCTTTACGTAAAACGATTGAAAACGCCGCAGTCATGCGGCGTTTTGTGATTACACAAATACATCGAAAAGACACACGAGCGGACGTGGCCCTTTCTTAAACAATTCTTAAAGGTTTGACTGATTTTTTGTTAATAATTCATTTGCTACAATACAGGAGAAGAGGAGGCAATTATGTATCGTATTTTGATCTGTGATGATGAGAGAGACATTGTAAATGCTCTGAAGATCTATCTGAATGATGAGAACTATATCCTGTATGAGGCATTTGACGGCAGACAGGCACTTAAGATCATTGAAGAGGAGGAGATCCACCTGGTGCTCATGGACATCATGATGCCCGAGCTTGACGGTATCACCGCCATGGTGAAGATCAGGGAAAAGAGCAATGTACCGGTGATCCT
>JAZULD010000173.1:0-5176 GCA_045643625.1 Acetatifactor sp.
CTCTGAGAGGCGGCAAGCTGGTGAACCTTCTGCCTCAGGAGGCGGTGGAGCTATTTAAGAAGCATCCCTCCGGCTGGACTCCTGCTCAGTGGGCTTTCCGCTGGCTGTGGAACCAGAAGGAGGTCACCTGTGTGCTCTCCGGTATGAACTCCCTTGAGATGGTGCGCGACAACGTGGGCACCGCTTCCGATGTTCAGGTCGGCGAGCTTGGCCCCGATGAAGAGGCAATGCTTCAGAGAGTATGCGCGGCCATCAATTCCCGCATGAAGGTGGGCTGTACCGGCTGCAGATACTGCATGCCCTGCCCCAAGAACGTGGATATTCCCGGCACCTTTGCGGCATACAACAGACTTTACTCCGAGGGCAAAATGGCTGCCCTGCAGGAATATTTTATGTGTACCGGACTTCGCAAGGAGTCTTCCGCAGCCTCCAACTGCGTGGAGTGCGGACTCTGTGAGAAGCATTGTCCCCAGCCCATCGAGATCCGCAAGGAGTTAAAGAACGCCAAAGGCAAGCTGGAGGGTCCTCTCTACAAGACCGCCCGCCGTATCGTAAAGCTGCTGAAGGCTTATTAATGACAAGGAGAACAACATGATCAGAAAATGTGTAGACTGTGGCCGCGATTTTGAGATCACAGAAGGCGAGATCGAGTTCTATAACAAAAAAAATATGAATCTTCCCAAGCGCTGCAAGGAATGCCGCGATAAGAAAAAGAACGGCGGCAAGCCCGAGCAGAACACTGCCAAGCCCGCGCAGAATACCGCGAAGCCCGCTCAGAGCAGTGTTCCTTCAGGAAACGGCGGCAAGAAGCCTAAGAAGCTCGGCATCACCGCAGCAGGTATTCTGGCAGCGATCGGTATTTTATTCGGCGGCAATTCCGTAGTTCAGAATCTGAACCAGAATCCAGCACCCGAAGAGTCCGAGATCGGCTATGTAACAGAGCTTGAGGATCAGGCAGTTGTCGAGGATCTTGATAATCTTGAGATCGACCTTGGCGATGTGGTCGCAGTTGTTGACGAGACCGCAGTCGAGAATGAGACTGTTTCAGAGGTGACCGAGACTGAAGGCAGTTCCCAGACCACAGAGGCAGAGGTCAAGGAAGAGGACAAGGTCGAGGCTGTTCATTACACCTTTGCGAAGAAACAGTACCTGACAGAGCACTTTGAGAAGCATGGCGGAGAGTTTGATTACGCCAACGAGGAAGAGTATCTTGAGGGTGCCAACAGAGTTATCAACGATCCCAATTCCCTCCACAAACTGGAGAAGGAAGACGGAGATGATGTATACTTCTTAGAGTCCACCGGCGAGTTCGTGGTGGTATCCAAGAAGGGCTTTATCAGAACCTATTTTATCCCCTCAGCCGGTATCAAGTATTACAACCGTCAGTAGTGAAGGAGTGTTTTAAGTATGAGTTTTCTGGGCAATCTTGTGTGGCTGCTCTTGGGCGGCCTTATAAGCGGTCTTTCCTGGATCGCGGTGGGCGTCCTCTGGTGCATTACCATCGTGGGTATTCCCGTGGGAGTGCAGTGCTTTAAGTTCGCGAAGCTGTCCTTTTGCCCCTTCGGCAAGGAAGTAGAGCCGGGCGGCGGCCTCGGATCGATCGTTTTGAATCTTGCATGGCTCTTATGCGGCGGCCTTGTGCTGGCCTTCGAGAGCTTTGTCCTGGGAATCGTATTATGCGTAACCGTTGTTGGAATCCCCTTCGGAATCCAGCATTTTAAGATCGGCAAGCTGGCGCTTATGCCTTTCGGTGCCGAGATCGACTAAAGATAAGCGAGCCGGCGGGAGATCCTGCCGGTTTACGTTTTTAGCCCGATATGTTTTCTGCGGTCCGAAAACGGATGAGAGCGGAAGCGGGCTTACGGAGGAGAAAAAATGAAGCAGAAGGTAGTTGTGGGAATGTCCGGAGGTGTGGATTCCTCCGTGGCGGCATGGCTGCTGAAGGAACAGGGATATGATGTGATCGGTGTCACCATGCAGATCTGGCAGAACGAGGATCCGGACCTGCAGGCTGAAAACGGCGGCTGCTGCGGACTGTCCGCGGTGGAGGACGCCAGGAGAGTGGCCGAGCAGATCGGTATTCCCTATTATGTGATGAATTTCAGACATGATTTTCAGGAGAAGGTCATTGACTATTTCGTGGAGGAATATCTGGCAGGCAGGACCCCCAATCCCTGCATTGCCTGCAACCGCTATGTGAAGTGGGATGCACTTCTGCAGAGGAGTCTGGAGATCGGGGCGGACTTTATCGCCACCGGCCATTATGCCCGCATCGACAGACTTGAGAACGGAAGATATGTGATCCGCAATTCCGTCACAGCGGCCAAGGACCAGACCTACGCGCTCTACAACCTGACCCAGGAGCAGCTGTCACACACGCTGATGCCTGTGGGTGCCTACACCAAGGATGAGATCAGAGAGATGGCGGCCAAGATCGGCCTTGACGTTGCGAGCAAGCCCGACAGCCAGGAGATCTGTTTTGTGCCGGACAATGATTACGCGTCCTTCATCGACAGGGAAGCGGGAGACAGAGTGCCCGGTCCCGGCAATTTTGTGACCCCCGATGGCAAGGTCCTCGGACGTCATGAGGGCATCACCCACTACACCGTTGGTCAGAGAAGAGGATTGAATCTGCCCATGGGCAAAAGAGTCTTCGTCTCGGAGATCAGACCCGCAACCAACGAGGTCGTCATCACCGACGATCCCGCAGTGTTCACCGACGTGGTGTACTGCGACCGCGTGAATTATATGGGCATTGCAGACCTGACCGGGCCCCGCAGGGTGAAGGCTAAGATCCGTTACAATCATCCCGGTGAGTTCTGCACCATCGAGCAGATCGGGGGCGGCAGAGTAAAATGTACCTTTGAACAGCCTGTGCGCGCCGCAACTCCCGGCCAGGCAGTTGTCTTCTACGAGGACGAATATGTGCTCGGAGGCGGTACGATCATCCGCGCAGAGGATGTCCCCGTGCAGGAGCGTGTATAATACAATTGAGTCGCACATAACACGATTGAGACGCGAGAACCGTGTATAAAAAACAATCGGGGATCGCAGAGCCGGAAGCAACGGCATGATCAAGATAAGTAAAAAGCTCACAGAAGTTGACTCTGTGAGCTTTTTTAGTGCTATGAATGATCGGTACATGTCCGGTATATGTCGGTTCGCAGACTGATTTTTTATAATCGAATCATCTTGGGCTGTCTCTTTTGGAAGACGGTATAATAATCAAAACCTGCAGCCCTCAGGGCTTCCTCGGCTCTGTCAAAATGACCTGCCAGGCGTTCCGGTGAGTGAGCGTCGGAGCCTACGGTGACGATCTCGCCGCCGAGCTCCTTGTAGCGCTTTAAGATGTCGAGGGTGGGGTGCAAGTCGCGAAGACCGGACTTGAGGCCGCCGGTGTTTAACTCAATGCCCTTGCCCTTCTCGATGAGGAGGCGCAATACCTCGTCCAGGACCTCTTTGTAGGCCTCGTAGGAGTAGAAACGGTCGGCGTTCGGACCGTAGCGCACAACATAGTCCAGATGGCCGTAGATATCAAAATCATCGAATGCGCGGATGTTCTTGACCTCTGAGAGGAAGTAGCGCTCATATGCCTCGCGCTCGGTCCTTCCCTCGTAGAACTCGGGGTAGTAGGGATCGGCCAGGTCGCAGATGTGAGAGGAGCCGATGACGAAGTCGAAGTCCTCGCTTTTTGCAAGCGCAGCATTCTTGCCGGCAAGATGAGGCTGCAGTCCGAGTTCGATGCCGAAGCCGACACCGATGCGGTCCTCGAAGCGCTCGCGCATCAGTTCAAATTCTTTTTTGTAGGGGGCGATATCGAGCAGAAAGATGTCTCCGGGGGTGCCGTCGGGGGCGTCCGGGAAGTCATAATCATTATGCTCGGTAAAACACATATTATGCAGTCCGAGCTCGATTCCGCGCAGGATCATGGACTCCATGGGAGCCTCGGAATCGCCGGAATGAGCGGAGTGGAGATGAGAGTCGGCAAGGATCATAACAAGCCTTCCTTTCGCTGAAAACAGTGCTTTTTGCGGGTTTTTCCGGGGAGGTACCCGCTTTCTGTTTATTCAGTATAACAAAAAAGAATACGAAATCCTATATAAAATATAAATTATGTCCAAAACGCGTAAAATACGTATTTTTTTTCATTTACATCTTGAATTATCGGGTGGAATTAGGTAAAATATAAGCGCTGATATTTTTTTGACAAAGTGAAGAATTCCGCCTTCGGACGGCTGATTCACGGGCGTCAAAGCAACTTCGGCTTTAGGATGTCGGCACTAGAACAAATTCAATATATTATTTTAGGAGGAAACTAAAATGGCAGTAAGAGTAGCAATTAATGGTTTTGGCCGTATCGGTCGTCTTGCATTCAGACAGATGTTTGATGCTGAGGGTTATGAAGTTGTTGCAATCAACGATCTGACCAGCCCTGCTATGTTGGCTCACCTGTTAAAGTATGACTCCTCTCAGGGCGTTTACAAGTACGCTAGTACTGTAGAAGCAGGCGAGGACAGCATCACTGTTAACGGCAAGACCATCACAATCTATAAAGAGGCAGATGCAAACAACCTTCCTTGGGGCGAGCTCAAGGTTGACGTAGTTCTTGAGTGTACCGGTTTCTACACCTCCAAGGCTAAGGCAATGGCACATGTTAACGCAGGTGCTCGTAAGGTTGTAATTTCCGCACCCGCCGGTAACGATCTTCCTACCATCGTTTATAATGTAAACCACGAGACCCTTAAGGCTGAGGATAACGTAATTTCCGCAGCATCCTGCACCACCAACTGCCTTGCACCTATGGCTAAGGCTCTTAACGATTGCAGACCTATCATGAGCGGTATCATGACAACAGTTCATGCTTACACAGGTGATCAGATGATCCTTGATGGTCCTCAGAGAAAGGGTGACCTCAGAAGAAGCCGTGCAGGCGCTTGCAACATCGTTCCCAACTCCACCGGCGCAGCTAAGGCAATCGGCCTTGTTATCCCTGAGCTGAACGGTAAGCTCATCGGCTCCGCACAGCGTGTTCCTACCCCTACCGGTTCTACCACCATTCTGGTAGCAGTTGTTAAGGGCGCAGTTACCAAGGACGAGATCAACGCAGCAATGAAGGCAGCTTCCACCGAGTCCTTCGGTTACAACACCGACGAGATCGTTTCTTCCGATATCATTG
>JAZULD010000174.1:0-5524 GCA_045643625.1 Acetatifactor sp.
GTCAACAAGGAGCATGCCTTCGGGCTCAAGCACCGCATGGCTCTCGGGAGTTGCCTCATAGTGCATCATAGCCGCATTGGCCTTGTAGCCTGCAATGGTAGGGAAAGAAAGATCGATAAGTTCGGGGATCTCGCGTCTGAACTCCTCAAGCTTATCGGCTGCGCTGACCTCGGTGATCTCTATCTTGCCGATATTGGTCTTCAGCCAGTAGATGAACCTGGTCACAGCGGCGCTGTCCTTTAAGTACATCTCTTCCATTTTGGCAAGCTCGACAGGGTTCTTCACCGCCTTCAGAAGCTCGGTGGGGTTCGCCTTCTCGACAAGAGTCTGCTTCTCCTTAAGCAGGGCATAGAAGCCGTAGCCGCAGTATCTCTTGTCTGCAAGGATCTTAATGCCCTCGGGAAGCTTCTTTAAAAAGTCCTTTACCTCACTGTACTCGCGCACGATAACACCTGCGCCCGCAAGGTGTGCGATCGTCTTTTCATCAAGCGCTGCCTTCTGAATAAACAGAACGCTCTCGCTCTCGGTAATATAACCGTAGCTCATAGCCACGGGATTGCATTCAACGTCACAGCCTCTGATGTTGAAAAGCCACATCAGATCGTCCAGCTTGGTCAAAAAGAGTGCTTCCGCATCCTCCTCGGCAAGCTTCTTTCGAACGTCCGCAAGCTTGTCTTCCACGCTCTTTCCCGCGATATCGTCGGACAGGGCATATGCCTTGCCGCAGGGGAAAGCGGGTCTGTCTTCCCAGATGGTCTCTGCGGGATCGGTATCGTAAGCGATGCGGATATTCTTCTCAGCCAGTTTTTTCTCAAAGGTAAGGCCCTGGTCTGCTGACAGAACTCTTCCGTCAAACATAAGTACCTGACCCTCTTTCATATTGTCGGCAAGGAACTGTGAAATGGTGGGAACGCCCTCCTCACCCATGCGGTACAGGGTCACGCCGGTGCCCGCAAGTTCAAGCTCTGCCTGGATAAAATATCTTCCGTCGGTCCACAGGCCTGCGCCCTCCTGCCATACCAGCAGAGAGCCGTTAGAGCCCGTAAAACCGCAGAAAAACTCACGTACCTTAAAATAATCGCTGACGTACTCGGAGCCGTGGAAATCGGCCGTAGGCATGAGCACGTAGTCTGCTCCGTCAGCCTTCATCTTCTCTCTAAGGAGCGCAAGACGGTTCATGATCTTAATGTTTTCCATAATAGTACTACCCCTTTATAAACCAAAAACTATTAATACCCCTGTGCTTCCTCACCCGCAAGCAGTGCAACTGCCTTGGAGGTACCGATTCTTGCAACGCCAAGGTCTAAGAACATCTGAAGGTCGTCCAGATTGGATACACCGCCGGCTGCCTTGATCTTCACGCCAGGACCGATATTTGCTGCGAAGAGTTCAACGTCTTCCTTAGTCGCACCGCCGGTGCCGAAGCCGGTGGAGGTCTTGATGAAATCGGCGCCTGCAGCGGTCACTGCCTTGCACATTGCGATCTTTTCCTCGCGGGTCAGGTAACAGGTCTCGATGATGACCTTTAAAATATGCTCGCCGCATGCTGCCTTCAGAGTGCGGATCTCCTCTTCCACCTTGTCAAAAAGACCGTTTTTCACGTCGGAGATATTCACGACCATATCGATCTCGTTGCAGCCGTCCAGAAGGGCCTGCTTCACTTCAGCGACCTTAGCCTCGGTAACGCTGTAGCCGAGAGGGAAACCGACTACGGTGCAGATGTTGACCTTGTCACCGTAGGTGTCGTGGATGCGCTTGATATAGGTGGGAGGCACGCAGACACTTGCGGTGCCGTATTCCACTGCCTCGTCACAGAGCTTTACGATGTCCTCCCAGGTGGCAAATGCCTTTAACTGGGTGTGGTCGATCTTAGCGAGTACTTCCTGCTTGTTCATAGTTAACTCCTTTTTTCTCTTTATAAATGCACAGAAGGGACGAAAGACTGCGCCTTCCGCCCCTGTTTTGTCTTAGAGTTTCAAAAATCCTCTTACTACATCCTGCATCTTGTCAACGTCACACTGAGTGTCATGGAGAACAGGTGCGCTGCGAATGTCCTCGATAGCCTGAGGAACCTTGACATTGGCGATCTTGCTCAGCTCGTCAACCAGCTCAAAGTCACCCATGGAATCGTACCTGGCATCGATTGCATTCATAACGCTTCTTGTGAACTTGAAAGGGCTTGCGGTGGATGCGATCACGGTCTTCATGTCGCTGTCGCCGCTGTCCTTCTTATACTTCTCATATACTGCGCTTGCTACAGCGGTGTGAGTATCGATCACGTAGCCGCAGTCCTCATAGATGTCATGAATTCTCTCTGCGGTCTCTGCCTCGCTTGCGTAATTGCCGTAGAAATCGGCAAGAAGTGCCTTCATGTCATCGGTGATCTCGTACTTGCCCTCAGCGCTTAAGGAAGCCATCAGAGCCTTGTTGGCATCTGCGCTGTCGCCTGCGATCCTGTAGATCAGACGCTCTAAGTTGGAGGAGATCAGAATATCCATGGAAGGAGAACTGGTGAGTACGAACGCTCTGTTGCGATCGTAAACGCCGGTCTCAAAGAAATCATAAAGAACCTTGTTGTCGTTGGATGCGCAGATCAGCTTGTTGATGGGAAGACCCATGTTCTTCGCATAGTAAGCAGCAAGGATGTTGCCGAAGTTGCCGGTGGGAACCACTACATTGATCTTCTCGCCCTCTGCGATCTTGCCCTCTTTTAAGAGCTGTGCATAAGCGTAAACATAGTAGCAGACCTGGGGTACCAGACGGCCGATGTTGATGGAGTTGGCGGAGGAGAACTGGAAGCCCTTCACGTCCATCTCTGCAGCCAGTGCCTTGTCACCGAAGATCTTCTTAACGCCGGTCTGAGCGTCGTCGAAGTTGCCGTGGATACCTACTACGAAGGTATTTGCACCCTTCTGGGTAACCATCTGCTTCTCCTGGATGGGGCTGACACCGTTCTTGGGATAAAATACGATGATGCGTGTGCCTTCAACGCCTGCGAAGCCTGCAAGTGCAGCCTTACCGGTATCACCGCTGGTTGCGGTCAGGATCACGATCTCGTTCTTGATATTGTTCTTGCGCGCGGAGGTGATCATCAGATGAGGCAGAATGGAAAGTGCCATATCCTTGAACGCGATGGTGGAACCGTGGAACAGCTCCAGATAATATGCGCCCTGCGCCTCTGCAAGAGGTGCGATCACTTCTGTGTCGAATTTTTCATCATATGCTCTCTCGATACAGGTCTTTAACTCCTCCTCGGTGAAGTCTGTCAGAAACAGCTTCATTACCTCGTAGGCAACCTGCTGATAGCTCATTGCCGCAAGCTCTGCAAGGCTCTTGTCAAGGGCAGGAATATGATCGGGAACAAACAGTCCACCGTCATCGGAAAGGCCCTTAAGGATCGCCTTGGAAGCGGTTACGGGCTCGCCGTTGCTTCTTGTGCTGTGATATAAAATGCTCATTCTTCTATTTCCTTCCTGTTGTCTAAGGCAAATTTGATTGTAGTATAGCATATCTGCCTTTTCTTCGCAATGTTAAGAATCACTATGCGCGAGGGTCCGTAATGGCCTTCTTAGGGCATTTTTCAGCACAGACGCCGCAGCCCACACACTTCTCCTGATCGATCTTGGCCAGGAAATTATCTACGCTCACTGCGCCCTGAGGACACATCTTCTGGCAGATGCCGCAGCCGATGCAGCCCTTTTTGCAGGCCTTCAGCACAACGGGACCTCTGTCGTGGGAACCGCAGGCAACTACCTCAGTCGCATCGTAGGGGATCAGCTCGATGAGATGGTTGGGGCAGACAGCAACGCACTTGCCGCAGGCCTTGCAGGCCTCTCTGTCGACCACTGCGATACCGTTCTCCACATGGATAGCATCAAAAGGACATTCCTTCACACAGCTGCCGAAACCGACACAGCCGTAGCTGCAGGTCTTGGGACCGCCTGCGGGCACGAATTTGATCATGCGGCAATCCTCTACACCTGTGTATTCATAATCGTTGTTCGCATTCTCACAGTCGCCCTTGCAGTGTACGTAAGCAACCATTCTGGTGCTCTCTCCCGCCTCGACGCCCATGATGCCTGCGATGACCTTGCCGACAGCCTCACCGCCTACGGGGCAGGCATTGACCTCTGCCTCGCCCTTGGCGATCGCTGCTGCAAGACCCGAGCAGCCTGCGTATCCGCAGCCGCCGCAGTTATTGCCGGGAAGGGCATTCAAAACCGCTTCCTCGGTCTCATTGACTTCTACTTTGAATTTGATGCCTGCCAGTCCGAGGAACAGACCGACGAAGATTCCCACAACGCTGACAGCCAGCGCAGCTGTAAGGATACCTGTTACACTCATACGCTACCTCCTTTACAGAAGCCCGGAGAATCCGCAGAAGGCAATTGCCATGAGACCTGCTGTAAGAAGCACGGTAGGCATGCCGCGGAAGGGCTTGGGAATGTCATTATACTGCATTTTTTCACGAAGACCCGCCAGAATCACGATGGCGATGGTGAAGCCCACTGCGGTGGCAAAACCGTTTACCACGCCTGCAAGCACATCGTACTCCTTCTGTACGTTGGTCAGGGCAACACCCAGCACCGCACAGTTGGTGGTGATCAGGGGCAGATATACGCCCAGCGCCTCGTAGAGTGAGGGAACGGACTTCTTCAGGAACATTTCAACAAACTGTACCAGAGCCGCAATTACAAGAATAAATACGATGGTCTGTAAGTATTCGATGTGGAAAGGCTGAAGTACAAAGCGGTAGATCAGACCTGCGACCGCACTTGCCAGAGTGATTACGAAGATGACCGCGCCGCCCATGCCGGCTGCTGTCTTGATCTTGCGGGATACGCCCAGGAAAGGACAAAGTCCCAGGAACTGACTTAAGACAACATTGCTCACAAGTGAGGAGCTGATCAGAATGACAAGCAGATTTTTAACTGTTTCCATTTAGTTCTCCTCCTTTTCTGTGATGATCTCAATGTCTGAAGCAGGCTTCTCTTCTGTGTCGTAAAAACGTCTTGCGCAGCCTTTTTCGGAACAGTTCATGCAGTCCTCGCTGCAGCCGGAACCGATCTTGCTTACGTCCTTGCCTGCCTTCTTGCCCTTCTCCTTCAACAGGTTCTGAAGGGCGGTCAGTGCTGCCAGCACGAAGAATGCGCCGGGTGCCAGCACGAAGATGTTGATGGGCACGAAGCCCTCGGGCATTACAGTATAGTTAAACAATGTACCTGCGCCCAGAAGCTCTCTGAAGGCACCGATGATCGTAAGGGCAAGGGAGAAACCGAGGCCCATACCAATGCCGTCGAACAGAGAGGGAATCGGAGGATTGGAGTATGCATAGCTCTCCGCTCTTCCGAGGATGATGCAGTTTACAACGATCAGAGGAATATACATTCCGAGCGCCTCGTTCAGGGAAGGAAGATACGCCTCAAGGAGGAGCTGAACCGCTGTTACGAAGGATGCGATGATTACGATAAACGCAGGAATTCGCACTCTGTTGGGGATCACCTTGCGAAGCAGGGAGATCATT
>JAZULD010000175.1:0-3255 GCA_045643625.1 Acetatifactor sp.
CGATCCTTCCTATCATCTGCCTCATTTTTACAACCTGTTTGCACAGTGGGCATATGAGGAGGACAGAGAGTTCTGGGCGCAGGCAAGCAAGGCCAGCCGAGAGTTCCTGGTAAAGGCATGCCACCCCGTTTCCGGCATGAACTCCGAGTATACCTATTTTGATACCACCCCCGTGACCTACAGAAACAAGTTCGGTTTCCGTCACGATTATTTCTACAGCGATGCCTACAGAACCGCTGCCAATATCGCGCTCGATTTCGAGTGGAACGGCATCGACATCGGCCAGCTTGACGCCATCGGACGTTTACAGCACTGGCTTGGTGTAGTCAATGCGGACGACCCTTATCATGCATACGAGGTGGACGGCACCCGTCTTGAGAAGCCCGCGCTGCACCCCATCGGTATCCTTGCAACTACCGCCGAAGCATCTCTGGCAGTTCAGGGTCCCTTAAGCCTTGACAGCGAGGATGAGAAGGTCGCACTGGCTGCACAGTGGGTAGAGCGCTTCTGGAACGAGCCCCTGAGAAAGGGCGACAGAAGATATTACGACAATTGCCTGTATCTCTTTGCCTTCCTGGCACTGAGCGGCAAGTACCGCATCTGGTAATCGTAAGATCAGAAGGAGAAAAAAATGGCAGGTCCCAAAGCCCCCAAAGACCCCACCGCGAAAGGCTCAAGCTTCTACATCTGCAGACAGAAGGCCATCGCGGGCAATCCTCAGCCCGACGGCAGAGGTATACAGTATATTTATTTAAATGATGTCCGTCTGACCACTTTTGCCAAAATGGTCGGCAATGTGACGGACGAGACCATGATCGAGAATCTCCGCAGAGCCGATACCTTCTTCGGAATGGTAGCGGGCATCGGTGTATCTGTCGAGGCGGAGGATCCCGACAAGACCGTAGATTTTATTTTTCAGGTGTACGGCAAAACAGACCCTTACGCAAGCGGCACTCAGATCAGACGCACCGTCCGTCCCGACGGCATGGAGCAGATCATCTGGTTTGATGAGTGTGAGTTGTCCGAGGACGATGACGTGCCGGGTCAGATCAGGTTTGAGTTTGACGAGGCGGAGCGCTTAGCTACCGTGGACGTGAAATTATACCTGCGTGAGGGATACACCGCCCCCGAGCAGGAGGAGCGTACCCCCATCGACGTGGAGAGTGAGGACTACCGGAAGATCCTTGCAAGATCTCTCTACAGCGCAGGCAACAATGCCCGCTTAAAGGGTGCTATCGACCGCGCGAAGGCGGGAGAGGATGTGACGGTTGCCTTTATCGGAGGCTCCATCACCCAGGGCGCAGGCGCCATCCCCATCCACACCGCCAATTATGCATACCTTACTGCAGAGAAATTCGCGAAGGAATTCGGCACAGGCGACAATGTTCACCTGGTCAAGGCAGGCATCGGCGGAACCCCTTCCGAGCTTGGCATGATCCGTTTTGAGAGAGATGTGCTTAAGGACGGCGAGATCGTACCCGATATCGTGGTGATCGAGTTTGCCGTGAACGATGAGGGCGACGAGACCAAGGGCCTGTGCTACGAGAGCCTGATCCGCAAGGCGCTTGCCGTGTCCGACAGGACTGCGGTAGTGCTGATCTTTGCGGTCTTTGCAAACGACTGGAACTTACAGGAGCGCCTCGGTCCCGTGGGAGAGCGCTATATGCTTCCCATGACCAGTGTGCGCGACGGTGTAGTGGAACAGTTTTATTTAAAGAGCGGCGAGGGCAGAGTGCTGTCCAAGAGCCAGTTTTTCTATGATTCATATCATCCCGCCAACATCGGTCACAGCATCATGTCCGACTGCCTTATGAACCTCTTCAGAGAGGCTGACAGGGCAGAATTTGATGAGGACTTCTCATGGAGAGAGGTTACCCCCTATTTTGGCGCGGATTTCGAGCAGGTGAAGCTTCTTGACAGAGAGAGTCATACCGAGAAGCCCTTAAGCTTAGCATGCGGAAGTTTCTGCGACTGCGATACCGAGCTGCAGGCGGTGGAGAGGGATGCCTCATTCATGGCAACTCCCCAGTTCCCCTACAACTGGCAGCACAGAGCGGGTGCGGAGCCTTTTGCGATGCGCATCGACTGCAAAGCCCTGCTTCTTGTGAGCAAGGACTCCGGCTCCCCCGAGAGCGGCAAGGTGCGTGTCCTTGTGGACGGCAGCGAAGTGAAGACCGTGGACCCCAGAGAGGTCGGCTGGACTCACTGCAACGCACAGATCGTTTTTAACAACAGAGAAAGCGCCGAGCATCTTGTGGAGCTCATCCCCGCGGAGGGCGATGAGGACAAACTCTTCACGATCCTGGGCTTCGGATATGTTGATTAATCAGAAAGGATTCATATAAATATGATCTTAGCAAAAAACAAAAAAGCCATTCCCTTCGTGGTCGAGGAATCAGCCTTCGAGGGAGTGAAGCGAGTAGCAAAAAAAGTGGCGGAGGACGTGGAGAAGATCTCAGGCGCGCTTCCTGCCATTGTTGAAACTGTGGAAGATGCAGCAGGCGACACTGTCGTTTTTGCAGCGACCGCAGGCTGCAGCGCACTTGCGGACGAGCTGATCGAGGCAGGCAAACTGGATGTAAAGGATGTGGACGGCAAGAGAGAAGTCTACACCGTAAAGATCGTGGAAGAGCCTTTTGAGGGCGTCGAGAAGGCGCTGGTGGTATACGGCAGCGATAAGCTGGGCACCATCTACGGTCTGTTCCACATCTCCGAGTATATGGGCGTATCCCCCATGTGCTACTGGGGCGATTCAGAGCCTCAGTGCAAGGCAAAGATCCGCGTCGGCAAGGACATCGAGGAGACCTCCAAGGAGCCCAGCGTTAAGTTCCGCGGTCTCTTTATCAACGACGAGTGGCCCTGCTACGGCAACTGGACCTTCGAGCATTTCGGCGGCTTCACAGCTGAGATGTACGATCATGTTTTTGAACTGCTCCTTCGTATGAAGGCAAACTATATGTGGCCCGCAATGTGGTCCTCCTCCTTCCCTCTCGACGGCCCCGGCTGTCTCAACGAGGAGCTGGCTGACATCTACGGCATCACCATCGGCTATTCCCACCACGAGCCCTGCCTGCGCGCAAGTGAGGAGTGGGACATCGTGAGAGGAGAGGACTCCCCTTACGGCAACGAGTGGAATTACTACACCAACAGCGAGGGCCTTACCAGATACTGGGCAGACGCGCTGAAGAGAAGCGGCAAGTACAATCATCTGGTGACCATCGGTATGCGCGGCGAGCGTGACAGTTCCATGCTGGG
>JAZULD010000176.1:0-13210 GCA_045643625.1 Acetatifactor sp.
CCTTCTTTAAATTTGTAGACCCATTTTTTCATAATTTTGTCTCCCATTTAAAAAGAATCAAATTTTTAGCGCACATAGTTATATTATCAATACCGCACAGGAATATCAAGTACAAATTTAATTTTTTTTTGAGGAAAAAAACTCCCGAACGCTCATCTTTCAGAGTGTCCGGGAGTCATTTTTAGATTTTAGCCATCAGGTGAGCCTGCATAGGGTAATTATGCCTGCTCTTCTCTTCTGGACTTCATAGCAAGGTAAGCTGCTGCCATTGCTGCTGCGAACAGAGTTGCTGCTGCAGCTGCTGCGGTGCGGCTCTCACCGGTCTTGGGAGATACGGGCTTAACAACGGGTGCAGGAGTACCAACGGGTGCGATAACTGCTGCGTCGTCATCATCGTCGTCATCGTCATCTTCTACAGGAGGAACGGGAGTAGGATATACCTTCTCGGGTGCGCTGATCTGATAGTAGATGTCCTTATCGGGTGAGTTGTCATATACGGTATTGCGGAAGCCCTCAGGAAGCTCTTCGCCGTAGAAGTAGAAATCAGCGAAGTCAAAGATGGACTGGGTCTCAGCGGTAGAGCTTGCATGACCGGTAGGGAAGTTTACATATGCAATGTTGTCTTCAGCGTCGAGATACTTATAAACTTCCTTAGCGTTGATGTAGGATGCAAACATACCCTCGGGATCGGTACCGTTATCCTGCCAGCCGGCGGATACGATCAGACCTCTGGGAGCTACCAGAGACATCAGCATATGGATATCGAAAGGAGTGCTGTCTGCGCCGATGAAGTCAGCGAAGATAGTCTTAACCCATGCCATACCCTGGCCCTGAACCTGACCCATAGGCTCGGTCTTGGTTACCAGATAGTTGATGCCGTAGGTCTCCTCGTCGTATACCTTACCCTGTGAAGAGTAACGAAGCATTGCTGCGCCGCCGATACCGGAGTGCTGAGGATTGGTGATTGCGATTCTGTCTTCCAGAACACCGGTAACCAGAGCATTCTTACCAAGGTAGGAGAAACCGGTTACGATGCTGTTTGCGGGATTCAGACGATCGAGCTGACCGATACCGCTCTCGATACAGTCGATGATACGGCCAACGCCCCATGCACGTGCTGCAAGAGGACCAACGCCGTTCACGTAATCATTACCCTTGCATTCAGGATACAGAGTATAGAATACGCCGTTGTAGTAGCTGTTGTTGGAAGCAACGTTGCCGTTGGAGTTGTACTCAACTACTGCATAACCTGCAGCCTGAGCGCCGGAGATGTTGCCGCCATAGTTGATGAAGTAAGGCCAACCCTCCTCATCCTTAGGATTCTCGCCTTCAGGGAAGTCTACCTTGAAGTTGAAGCTGCCGGTAAGAGTCTCACCATTGTACTCTCTGGAAAGAGTGATGGTGTAGGTCTGGCCATCTTCGCTTACGGAGAACTCTTCGGTAAGTCCGGTCTCTTCAGGCTTGGGAAGCTTACCATACATGTAGAACTCGAAGAGATCCTGGATCTCGTCGTGTCTTAACTCCCAATCCATCTCGTTGTTAACGGGAGTACCGTCTTCGAAGGTGAAAGGATCGGGAAGGTCGTGATTCTCAACGAATCCGAGTGCAGTCTTATGAACACCGTCATAAGTGATCTTGGAAAGCATAGCGATAACTTCGTCATACATAGCCTTGATCTCAGCATCGGTAGCCTTGCCGCTAAGAGCCTTGGTCTTAAACTGCTCGAGCTTAGCCTTGTCGTAATTAGCGTTAAAGCTGTCTGCGTCGTAATCTGCAACATCCATTACAAGAGCCTTATCAAGAACCTTCATCAGGGAGTAAGGATTGTAACCGTTGGGAACCTTGCTTTCGCCTGCGCTCTCATCTAAGAAGATGATCTCGCCTGCGGTCTTAGGATTGGAGTAGCAATCGCCGGAGGTCCATGCAACTGCGGAAGTTCTTCCGCCGTTCTCACAGAGGTTAACAGCGATATCAAAGTTCATGATGTAATCGGGTGCAACGGGCATGGAATCTGCAAAGTTCAGACGTGCCTCTACAAAGTAGCCGCCCTCCATCTCGGTAAGCTTACCGTAGAAAGGCTCATTTGCACCGAAGGTTACGGTGATAACATTTGCACGGTTGATTCTCCACTGGCCGCCGTCGCGTCCGAAGGAGTTGTTCAGTGCGTCTGCATGCTCAAGGAAGAAGAACTCTACGGAGTCCTTGGTGTGAGCGTCGGAACCGGTTACGTCATAGGTAGGATCGTAAACCTTAACCAGAGCGTAAAGAGCTTCCTCATCCCACAGGGTCTTGATCTCAGCATACTGACCCTTATTATCCTTACCGGTGTAATAAGAGTAAGCGCTGTCCCAAAGCTCGTCGCTCATGTCGCCGTCGATCACGGGAGTACCGTACTGAGCCATCATGCGGCCTTCACAGTTCTCTGCGTAGATAACAGCTGCCATGTCTTCAAGAGCCTTCTTAGCTGCTGCGATGCTCTCCTTGGTTGCTGCGGGAGCAATTGCCTCAGCCTGAGCTGCGGTAACCTTGCTCTCATCGTAAGAATCCTTCTTAGGATAAGGAGCAACCTTGGTGTCATAGAAAGTCTTGCAGTACTTAACGAGGTCGTATCTGCCGATATCCTCTGCTACATCGCTTGTGTTCTTTGCACCGAGGGTCAGAGCGATCAGATCCTGAGCAACAGGACCAACGTTGTAACGAACGATGGTGGTGGACCACCAGCTGGTTACTCTCTCCTCAACGATGTTCTCGGGATACTCGGTGAGCTCGACTGCCTTCTTGTAATCAAGCTTGCCGCTTGCGGTGCTGCAGCTGTTGACAACTGCCTCAATTGCAAGACTTGCGCCTGCGCCTGCCTCGATACCGAGCTCAGCCCAGGTAATAGCTGCCTCTACCTCATAACCGTCTGCAGTCTCGATTGCCTTAGCGTAGGAACCTGCGGTCTCGGAGTAGGTGGAGTTCTGTCCTCTCTTGATAGAGCGGATATTGCCGTCTGCGGAGAGGAGATAATTCTTAACTGCGGTACCCTCTTCGTTGTTTGCGCCGATGGTAACGGTGATGCTGTCTGCATTTTCACCCTTGCTTACATCTGCGAGAACGTCGGAATCGGTAACCTTAGCCTTCAGATACAGGTATGCGTCATCCCACATAACCTTGATCTCGGCATCGCCGTCAGTGCCGGCTTCAACATCGGGAGTGATCACGTTCTTAGCTTCAAGAACATAAGCATCTGCCCATTCCTTATCGGAACCGTCGATAATAGCGGAAGCATAAGGAACATCGGAGGTCTCTACGATCTCAGGCATTCTGATCTGATAGTAATCAGCCTGATCGGGAGAATTGTCATATACGGTAGCATAGAAGTCATCAGCAACTTCATCACCGTAGAAGTAATGATCGCAGAATGCAAAGATCTTGTTGGTCTCTGCAGTGCTGCTTGCATGAGCGGTAGGGAAGTTAGCGTATGCGATGTTCTCTTCTGCGCCCAGGAACTTATAAACTTCCTTAGCGTTGATGTAAGAAGCATACATACCCTCGGGATCGGTACCGTTATCCTGCCAGCCGGCGGATACGATCAGACCTCTGGGAGCTACCAGAGACAGGAGCTCGTGAGTATCCATAGGAGTGCTGTCTGCGCCGATGAAATCAGCGAAGATGGTCTTAACCCATGCCATACCCTGGCCCTGAACCTGACCCATAGGCTCAGTTCTGTCTACCAGATGGCTGATGCCGTAGGTAGCAGTATCATAAACCTTACCCTGTGAAGAGTAACGAAGCATTGCTGCACCGCCGATACCGGAGTGCTGAGGATTGGTTACTGCGATTCTGTCTTCCAGAACACCGGTAACCAGAGCGTTTTTACCAAGGTAGCTGAAACCGGAAACAACACTGTTTGCGGGATTCAGACGGCCGAGATCACCAACCTCTGCCTCGATACAGTCGATGATCAGACCAACGCCCCATGCACGAGCTGCAAGAGGACCAACGCCGTTTACGTAGTCATTACCCTTGCACTCAGGGTACATGGTGTAGAATACGCCATTGTAGTAGCTGTTGTTGGAAGCAACGTTGCCGTTGTTGGAATACTCAACTACTGCGTAACCTGCGTTCTGAGCGCCGGATACATTGCCGCCGTAGTTGATGATGTAAGGCCAGCCCTTCTCATCACGAGGATTCTCGCCCTGAGGGAAGTCTACCTTGAAGGTAAAGCTGCCGGTGAGGGTCTTGCCTTCATATTCTCTGCTTAAGGAAACAGTGTAAGTACCGTTGCTCTCAGAGAAAGTCTTCTTCAGACCGGTCTCTTCAGCCTTGGGAAGCTTACCATACATGTAGAACTCGTAGAGCTCCTGGATCTCATCATGTCTTAAGGTCCAGTCTTCTGCGGTCTTAACCTTGGAGCCGTTCTCAAAGGTGAAAGGATCGGGAAGGTTATGATCGGCTTCAAAACCAAGTGCGGACTTGTGAACGCCGTCATAGGTAATGCCGGACATCATCTTGATGACAGCATTGTAGTAAGCGCTGATGGTAGCATCATCCAGAGTACCGGAAAGAGCCTCTGCACGATACTGCTCAAGCTTAGCCTTGTCATAGTTAGCCTCGAAGGAAGCTGCGTCGTAATCAGCTGCGTCCATAGCGAGAGCCTTGTCAAGAACCTTCATAAGAGCGTAAGGGTTGTATCCGTTGGGAACCTTGCTCTCGCCTGCGGAAGTCTCAAGGAAGATGAGTTCGCCTGCAGTTCTGGGGTTGGAATAGCAATCGCCGGAGGTCCATGCTACTGCGGAGGTTCTGCCGCCGTTTTCGCAAAGGTTTACAGCGATATCAAAATTCATTACATAGCCGGGTTCAACGGGCATGGAGTCTGCAATGTTCAGACGTGCCTCTACGAAGTAACCGCCTTCCATCTCGGTAAGCTTGCCGTAGAATGCCTCGTTGGAGCCGAAGGTAACGGTAGTAACGTTGGCACGGTTGATTCTCCACTGGCCGCCGTCCTTACCGAAGGAATTGTTCTTGGAGTCTGCTGTCTCAAAGAAGAAGAACTCAACGGAGTCCTTGGTGTGAGCGTCGGAGCCTGCTACGTCGTAGGTAGGGTCATAGACCTTAACCAGAGCATACAGAGCTGCCTCGTCCCACAGGGTCTTGATCTCTGCATACTGACCCTTGTTGTCCTTGGAGGTGTAGTAGGTGTAAGCGCTGCTCCAGAGCTCATCGCTCATGTCGCCGTCGATCACGGGAGTACCGTACTTCGCCTTCATACGGGTATTGTTGGCATTCTCCTCTTCGATCGCTGCAATAGCAGCCTCAAGTACTGCCTGAGCTGCATCCAGATCTTCTGCGGTGTACTCGCCGCCATCGATCAGGTTCTGAGCATCGGCAACTGCGGTGTTGAATGCTTCAACCAGCTCAGGGCTGTTGTTGTCAACATGCATGTTGTTTGCCTTGGAGATCACTGCCTTCAGGGCCTTGGGATTAGCAATTGCGGGAAGGTCATCGGGTCTGCCTGCGAGAACGACCTTGCCTAACAGGGAAGGATTCTGGTAAGCATTACCGGTGGTATCAAACAGGCTGATGGTGCCCTGACGGGTACCGCCGCTGCAGCAGTTGACCTGGCCGTCGAATGCGATAACGGTATCGTTTGCAGGCTGGATGCTGTCAAAATCGACAGCAACCTCTGCTACGTAACCGCCCTCAACAACCTTGACTGCGGTGTTCCAACGGGAAGCAGCACCTGCGTCGGTAGACTTCTGATTATCGTAATTAACACGATAATGAACGTCGTCTGAACCGTAGGAATTGCCGCCGTTGTTCAGCTCGTCCATGAATACTTCCACGGAGTCCTGCTGATAGTTGGCTGAGTTAGTCTTGTCCAGATTGCCGTCGGTTACCTCGAACAATACATACAGGGTAGTATCATCCCAAAGTAACTTTGCAGTAGCGGAGGTGTCGCTTCTGGTATTGGGCTTGGTCAGGTTATAAGCCTGCGCAGCGTCCCACGCCTCTTCGATCTCGCCGTCAACTGCAGGAGTAGCAAACTGTGCTGTGATCTGGCTTCCGGGATTGATCGCATCTTCAGCTGCCATTGCAACAAGAGGCATTGCCTGTACGCTGCCTGCGATCAGAGTCGCGGAAAGAAGACCTGCTAAGAATTTTTTGAACTTCTTATGCATTTTTTCTCCTCCTTTAAAAATAGGTTAACAGTATAATTTTATTTTAAATCCACTGCATTTTGCATTGCTAATCATTTATTGCTCCAAACTTGTTAATTATTGTTTCATTCGCATACCGCAAAACGCTCACGATGTGCATATTGCACAATTTTTTCGGTCTTTTTTTGATATCAGCAATATTTGCAGATTATTTGAGCGTCAAAATGCATAAAAAAATAGCACAACGTGCGAAACGTCGTGCTATTTCAATTACATTTACTCTTCTCTCCTAACCCTTGAACTTGGGATCGCAGGTCAGGTTCACGCCAAGGCGCTTGAAGGTCTTCTCGTCTACCTCTGAGAGGATGACGGTGGAATGAACCTCACAGCCGCGCAGCTTGGACAGCTGGTCCATAGCAAGCTCTGCGGTGGGGTTGGTAGCCGCTGAGATGGACAGTGCGATCAGCACCTCATCGGTGTGAAGTCTGGGATTGCGGTTGCCCAGGTAATCGACCTTCAGATGCTGAATGGGTCCGATGACAACGGGGGAGATCAGCTTGATGGAGTCGTTGATGCCTGCCAGTGCCTTTAAGGCATTCAGAAGAAGTGCTGCGGATGCGCCGAGCAGAGGAGATGCCTTGCCGGTCACGATGCGGCCATCGGGAAGCTCCATTGCAGCTGCGGGCATGCCGGTCTCGTCGGCCTTAGTGCCTGCTGCGGCAACAACGGGTCTGTCGGATGCGCTTACGCCGACCTTCTTCATGAGAAGCTCCAGCTTCCGAACAACATCATCACCGCACTTGCCCTTCTTGGAATCAACAAGTGCTGTATAGTACCTGCGGAGGATCTCCTGCTTGGAAGCCTCTCGGCAGATCTCGTCGTCGATGATACAGTTGCCTGCCATGTTAACGCCCATGTCTGTGGGGCTCTTGTAGGGGCAGGTGCCCATGATCTGCTCGAAGATCGCCACCAGAACGGGGAACGCCTCAACGTCTCTGTTGTAGTTGACGGTGGTGATGTTGTATGCGTCCAGATGGAAAGGATCGATCATATTTACATCGTTCAGATCTGCGGTGGCTGCCTCGTAAGCCAGGTTCACGGGATGGCTTAAGGGCAGGTTCCAGATGGGGAAGGTCTCGAACTTCGCATAGCCTGCCTTCACGCCTCTCACATGCTCATGATAGAGCTGGGAAAGACAGGTCGCAAGCTTGCCGCTGCCGGGTCCGGGAGCGGTGACAACTACCAGAGAACGGGAAGTCTCGATGTAGTCGTTCTTGCCGTAACCGTCTGCAGAGACGATACGGGAAATATTGGAGGGATATCCCTCGATCGCATAGTGATGATACACCTTCATGCCCATGCTCTCCAGTCTTGCCTGGAAAGCCTTTACGCCGGGATGGCTGCGGTAGCGGGTCAGAACCACGCTGCTCACATAGAGGCCGAAGCTGTGGAAAATACCGATCAGACGGATAACGTCCTGATCGTAAGTGATGCCTAAGTCGCCGCGCACCTTGCTCTTCTCGATATCCTCCGCATTGATGGCGATGATCATCTCCACCTGGTCCTTCAGCTGAAGGAGCATGCGCAGTTTACTGTCGGGCTGGAAACCGGGCAGAACTCTGGATGCGTGATGATCGTCATAGAGCTTGCCGCCAAACTCCAAGTAGAGCTTGCCGCCGAAAGCCGCAATGCGTTCTCTGATATGGGAAGACTGTGTCTGCAGATACATTTCGTTGTCAAAACCGATCTTATTCATGCGTTTTCCCTCCACAAAAATTAACATTAATTTTACCTTTTTCGACCCGAAAATGCAAGAATAAAATCCCAACTTGTGGGTTGCTTTTTTTCTTTTTTTCTGTAAAATAAATACCGTAGCGAATCAAAGAAAACCGTTATTTATAATAAGAAAGGCAAATAGATTATGATCAGTGCAAACAATGTCACACTTCGAATCGGCAAAAAGGCCCTCTTCGAGGATGTAAATATTAAATTCACCGAAGGCAACTGCTACGGTCTGATCGGTGCCAACGGCGCCGGCAAGTCCACCTTCTTAAAGATCCTTTCCGGTGTTCTCGAGACCACCAAGGGCGATGTAGTCATCACTCCCGGTCAGCGTCTCTCCGTGCTGGAGCAGGACCACTTCAAGTATGACGATTATGTTGTTATGGACACCGTTATCATGGGCAACGCACGTCTCTACCAGATCATGAAGGAGAAGGATGCGATCTATGCAAAGCCTGATTTTTCCGAGGAAGACGGTATCCGCGTAAGCGACCTTGAGGCTGAGTTCGCAGAGCTTGACGGCTGGGAAGCAGAGTCCGGCGCAGCAATGCTGTTAAACGGTCTGGGCATCGGTCCCGAGTTCCACTACTCTCTCATGAAGGACTTAGACGGCAGCTTAAAGGTCAAGGTACTGCTTGCCAGAGCACTCTTCGGCAACCCCGATATCCTGCTTCTGGACGAGCCTACCAACCATCTTGACCTGGATGCGATCGCATGGCTCGAGGACTTCCTCATCGATTTTGAGAACACCGTTATCGTTGTCAGCCATGACCGTTACTTCCTGAACAAGGTCTGCACCCACACCGCAGATATCGACTACGGCAAGATCCAGCTCTATGCCGGCAACTACGATTTCTGGTATGAGTCCTCCCAGCTGATCATCAAGCAGCGCAAAGAGGCCAACAAAAAGAAAGAGGAGCAGATCAAGGAGCTGCAGGAGTTCATCTCCCGTTTCTCCGCAAATGCTTCCAAGAGTAAGCAGGCAACCTCAAGAAAGCGTGCTCTGGAGAAGATCGAGCTCGACGAGATCAAGCCCTCCAGCCGTAAATATCCCTACATCGACTTCCGCCCCGACCGCGAGATCGGCAACGAAGTACTTACCGTCGATCATCTGTCCAAGACCATCAACGGTGAGAAGGTTCTTGACGACATCTCCTTTATCATGGGTCATGACGACAAGATCGCATTCGTCGGCAGCAACGAGCTGGCTAAGACCACTCTCTTCCAGATCCTGACCGGCGAGATGGAGCCCGACTCCGGCTCCTACAAGTGGGGCGTTACCACTTCCCAGGCTTACTTCCCCAAGGACAGCACCGAGGAGTTCAACAACGACTTAACCATCGTTGACTGGCTCACCGGCTACTCTCCTATCAAGGATGTGACCTATGTCCGCGGTTTCCTCGGCCGTATGCTTTTCGCAGGCGAGGACGGCGTGAAGAAGGTAAAGGTCCTCTCCGGTGGCGAGAAGGTTCGCTGTCTCCTCTCCAAGATGATGATCAGCGGCGCTAACTGCCTTGTACTGGACGAGCCCACCAACCATCTGGACATGGAGTCCATCACCGCTCTGAACAACGGTCTGATCAAGTTCCCCGGCGTTGCACTTTTCTCCTGCCACGACCATCAGTTTGTACAGACCACCGCAAACCGCATTATGGAGATCCTTCCCGACGGATCTCTCATCGATAAGCTCACCACCTACGACGAGTACCTTGCAAGCGATGAGATGGCAAGAAAGCGTACCGTCTTCACCGCTCAGAAGGAAGATGACGAGGACTAATTCATGGTCGATCTTCACGTTCACTCCAATTGTTCCGACGGTTCCTTCTCTCCGGAGGAGCTTGTGGATCTGGCAAGAGAAAAAGGCTTAAGCGCCTTCGCCCTCACAGACCACGACACAATACTCGGACTCACCCCCGCCCGCTCCTATCTTGCGCGCCTTTCTGAAGAAGAGCCGGATGCGGCACTCCCGGAGCTTATCCCCGGAATTGAACTGTCCACGGAATATCAGGGAAGGGACATCCACATCGTCGGTCTGTTCATCAATGAGAAGGACGAGAAGTTCCTCACCTACCTTAAGGAATTTGTTGCCTCCCGCGACGCGAGAAACCGCAAAATGTGCGCTCTCATGGAAGAAAGAGGCATCGACATCACCTACGAGAAGCTCATAGAAGAATTCCCCGGAAGAGTCATCACAAGAGCACATTATGCCAAATATCTGCTCGGTCACGGTTATGTGCAGAGCATGAACGAGGCATTTGACCGCTATATCGGCGACCGCGCCCCCTGCTTTGTGCCCCGCTCCAAGGTCACTCCCGCTCAGGCGGTGGAGCTGATCTTAAGCGCAGGCGGCCTTCCCATTCTGGCACACCCCACGCTCTACCGCATGTCGGACGAGCGTCTTGAAAAACTGATCCGCGAGCTGACAGACTACGGTCTCGTCGGCATCGAAGGTCTCTATTGCACCTACACAAGAGGCGAGGAACGTCAAATGCACTCCCTGGCCAGGCAGTTCGGACTTCTCATCAGCGGCGGAAGCGATTTCCACGGCACCAACAAGCCCGGCCTTGACTTAGGCTGCGGCTACGGCAAGCTGAATATTCCGGATGAAGTGCTTGAGAAACTTAAAGAAGCATATACTAACACAAGAGGCCGTGCCTGATTGATCAACAGAAACAGGAAGCAGGCGGGCCCCTCCTTAGTACAAATACAAAAAAAGTGCAGTCACAGGTTTGATCCTGTCACTGCACTTTCTTTTTGTTTTTTACGAGGTCAAATTATGAATGTACTCTGTCAGAGTAAGAATGTCGAACACGGGAAGATCCAATGCTGCGCGGATATCTGCGGTGTAGGGTGCCAGGTTGGTGCATTCGATCACTACCGCGCCGATGGTGGGATCTTTGGCCTTTAATCGAAGGGCTGCCTCCACTGCCTCCCTGCGCATGACCTCCGGGTCAAAAACAGGGTTTGCGGATCTCATTGCCGCAAAGCAGGTGCTGTCGTCCATGCCCTCGATCACTACGGGAAGATCTGCCGCTCCCACTCCCGCAAGATGCTTCTCAGTCAGAGCATCGCTTGAGGAAGCGAGAATACCGATATGTCTTCCGGGTCCGAGAATACCTGCTGCCGTCTTAAGCTGCAGCAGACTTGATGTAAAAACGGGAACAGAGACTGCTGCCGCCAGTTCCTTCTGGAACATTGCCAGGAAGCCGCAGCTGGTGGTGATCGCCTTGCAGCCCGCTGCCTCAAGCTCTTTTGCCGCCTCGGTAAAGGGCTCAAGCAGTGCGGGGTCCATATCTCCTCTCACGACTCTGCTGATGGTGGCCGCCTCAACGATCTTGTAGCGGACAGGGTAAGCAAAGGTCTCGGGATTGCCGATGTCACCCACGGGTCTCGGAATCTTTGCATTTAACATGATGATTCCAAGGTCTTCTCTTCTTTCAGTTACTGAAGAACTCATTTTTACATCCATAAACTTACTCGCTTAGGCTTTTGCCGCCTGCTTCTTGTCCTCCATCAGGTTGAATACTTCACAGGCAACGAGGTCACCGAGAACGTTGACTGCTGCGGTATTACACAGGCTCATAGCGCCGATGAAAAGACTCATTACGCCGCCGGGAAGACCTGCCATAACTACCAGAGCGGTAAAGGTTGCAACACCGCCGTTGGGGATCGCGGGAGTACCGATGGAAAGGAAGATATTTGCTACAACAAGGGTGATGATCTGACCAACGGACAGGCTCATACCAAGGATATTGCAGTAGAAAATGATGCTCATGAGAAGCATGATAGCGCCGGCATTCATGTTCATGGTGCTGCCGGTAGGGATAACGATGGAGCTGATCTCCTTACGGATACCGCGGTCGTCTGCGCACTTGGTGCTGACAGGAAGTGCTGCGGTACTGGAGAAGGTTGCAAAAGCGGTTGCGATTGCGGGGATGGTGCTCTTGAAGAAGTTCAGGGGCTTGCCGCCGAACGCCTTGATAATACCGAAGTAAACGATCACAACATAGAGGATAATTACTACATAGTAGGTAAGTACATAGCCGAGAATATCGGAGATCGCTGCCATGCTGTTCTTTGCCATGATGGGCATGATCAGGAGACCTGCGCCGATAGGGGTGAAGCGTACAACAAACTGGATAACGGTCATTGCGATGTCATTGATGCTGCGGATCACGCTCATCACGGGATCTGCCTTCTTGCCTACAACCAGAACTGCCACGCCGACGATAACAGCAAGAACAAGGATCTGCATTACATCACCGTTTGCAAAAGCAGCAACGGGATTGGCGGGAATCATGTTAGCCAGCATATCGAGGATACCGGTCATGTTAGAGGTGATCTCGGTCTGCTCGATGATGATCTCGGAACCAACGCCCAGCTTGGTGATGGTGGGAACCAGCACTGCTACGATACTTGCGATCGCGGTGGTCACGATGAAAAAGATAATGGACTTCAGTGCAACTTTACCGGTGACAACGATATTGCCGACTTCGGTGATACCGATGACTACCGCACAGAAGATCATGGGATAGATCATAACCTTCAAAGCGTTCAGATAAACATTACCTAAGAATCCTACGAAAGTCATCAGCGGGCTCTTGCCGAGGCCGAGCACATTTACCAGAATTCCTGCAATGATACCGACGATCAGGCCGATCACTACCTTCTGCGCCATACCAAGTTTTTTCTTTGTCTTGTCCATAATAAAAATCCTCCGATCGATCATAATGATCTTAAATACGATATTGTCAGTATAATAATATTTTCTCATTGTGTCAACTATTTTCTCATTGCTTTTCTCATAATTTGCAAAAAAAACAGACAGGCTCTGCACTTTGAGGGGGCCCCTCACTTGCTCCTGTCTGTTTCTGTCATTCTTATCTGTTTTTGCGGCATCTCGTTGCCGCACTCTTCTCTTTAGCCGATCACAATAAGGTATCTTCCTCCGCCGACAGCAACCACTTCGTCAGCTTCGAGGACTGCGTCAGCATCTGCGCTCTCTACGTCGATACCTTCCTCCTCAAAGTACTCAAGGACCTCTTCCTTGGAGTGTACAACAACTGCCAGGCACTCCTCCAGAAAATCCGCTGCCTCTTCAAGACTCTCCGCCACTTTTCTGTCAAAGAGCTGCTCCTGCTTCTCAAGGAAGCACTGCAGTACAGAATCATCATATTCCCACATTTTTGTATTCCTCCCAAATGTAATCTATTCTGCTTATATAGAGATCGGTCTGTTCCTGCGCTTCGCAAAACTTATCCGATTCGCTTCCCGCATCCGTCATC
>JAZULD010000177.1:0-10588 GCA_045643625.1 Acetatifactor sp.
TGCGATCCGTGCGGTATCCGAGACCTTTGAGTCCAACGGTTCTACCTCCATGGCTTCTACCTGTGCATCCTGCATGTCCCTGATGGCTGCCGGCGTGCCCATCAAGAAGATGGTTGCAGGTATTTCCTGCGGTCTGGTAACCGGCGATACCGATGACGATTTCGTTCTGCTTACCGATATCCAGGGTCTGGAAGACTTCTTCGGTGACATGGACTTCAAGGTAACCGGTACCACCGAAGGTATTACCGCTATTCAGATGGATATTAAGATCCACGGTCTGACCAGACCTATCGTAGAGGGCGCTATCGCAAGATGTCGTGAAGCAAGACTCTTCATCATGGACACCTGCATGAAGCCCGCTATCGCAGCTCCCAGACCTGAAGTCGGTCCTTACGCTCCCAAGATCATCTCCATCCAGATCGAGCCCGACAGAATCGGCGATGTTGTCGGCCAGCGCGGTAAGACCATCAACGAGATCATCGCTCGCACCGGCGTTAAGATCGATATCACCGATGACGGTATGGTATCTATCTGCGGCACCGACAAGGAGATGATGGACAAGGCTGTTGAGATGGTTAAGATCATCACCACCGACTTCGAGGAAGGCCAGATCTTCAAGGGTAAGGTCGTAAGCATCAAGGAGTTCGGCGCATTCATCGAGTTCGCTCCCGGCAAGGAAGGTATGGTTCATATCTCCAAGATCGCAAGAGAGAGAATCAACCGTGTTGAGGATGTTCTCACCCTCGGCGACAACGTAACCGTTGTTTGCCTCGGCAAGGACAAGATGGGCAGAATCAGCTTCTCCATGAAGGACGTTGCTCAGAAGTAATTTTTACAAATGATGAAATTCAGTCGCACCCGGATGTCCGGGTGCGATTTTTTTCGAGATTTTATAATCTTTTTATTTGAGTTTTGGGCGAAGGTGCATGATAATAGAGAAAAGAAATCAGACCGAGGTGTTTTTCGATGAGTTTGAAAGAGAGATTCATGAGATTTATGTACGGACGCTACGGAGTGGACGCCCTGAACCGATTCCTGACGGGCGTGTGCATCGTGCTGCTTGTTCTGTCACTCTTCTTCGGAAGAAAGATCTTCTATACGATCGGTGTTCTGCTGCTTTTTTACAGCTATTTCAGAATGTTTTCCAAGAATCACAGCAAGCGCTATGCCGAGAATGCGAAGTACCTGCAGCTGACAGCGCGCATTCGTCCTGTGATCCAAAAGTACATTAATAAATTAAAGAGCCTGAAGCAGCTGAAGGATTATCACATCTACAAGTGTCCCACCTGCAAGCAGAAGCTGCGCGTTCCCAGAGGCAGAGGCAAGATCGCGATCCGCTGCAGAAAGTGCGGCACGGAGTTCATTAAGAAGAGCTAAGGTGAGAACATGTTTGGCTATATTATCATCAACAAGGCGGAGATGAAGTTTCGCGAGTATGAGGTGTACCATTCCTACTACTGCGGTCTCTGCCGCAAATTAAGCGATAAATACGGCGTCAGCGGACAGCTGTCCTTAAGCTACGACATGACCTTCCTGCTCATGCTGCTGACGGGGCTCTACGACCCGCCCACAGAGACGGGAGAGCTTCGCTGCATCGCACATCCCCTGGAGAAGCATACCTACCGCACCAACCTGTTCACGGAGTATTTTGCGGACATGAATGTGCTGCTTACAGAGTATAAGTGCAGGGACGATTGGAAGGATGAGAAGAAGTTGACCCGACTGGTCTACGGCAGGATCCTTGCAGGCAAGAGCCGCAAATACAAGGATCTCTACGGCGACAAGCTGGGCCGCATCGCAGGTCTGATGCGGGACTACGCGCTGGCCGAGAGCGAGGGCAGGAACGATGTGGACACCATGGCGGGGCTGTTCGGCAAGGTCATGGCTGAGATCGTCCGCTGCAGAGAGGACGAGTGGAGCGGCAATCTCTACCGCCTGGGATTTTTCCTGGGCAAATTTATCTACCTCAGCGACGCCTATGAGGACGTGGAGGAGGATATTAAGAAGGGCACCTTCAATCCCCTGAAGAAAAAATTCGGCACTCCCGAGTTTGAGGAGGAGTGCAAGACCATATTGACCATGATGATGAGCGAGTGCTGCAGGGAGTTTGAGCAGCTGCCGATCCTTGACAATGTGGAGATCCTGAGAAACATCCTGTATTCCGGTGTCTGGGGCCGCTACGAGCCGGTTCACGCAAGACGCGAGAAAGAGAAGCAGGAGAAGGAGAAATAACTATGTACGATCCTTATGCATGCCTGGGAGTCCCCAGGGATGCCTCCGAGGAGGAGATCAAAAAAGCATATAAGGCATTGAGCCGCAAGTATCATCCCGACGCCAACGTGGGCAACCCCAATGCGGCGCAGGCGGAGGAGAAGTTCAAGGAGATCCAGGCTGCCTACCAGCAGATCATGAAGGAGCGTACCGAGGGCTACAGCAGCTACGGCGCTTCAGGCTATGGCGGCTCTGGTTACGGTCAGAGCGGTTACGGCGGCTCAGGCTATGGCGTGTCGGGTTACGGTCAGAGCGGCTACGGCGGTTCGGGTTATGGCCAGGGAGGCTATGGTCAGGGCGGCTTCGGCGGTTTTGGCGGCTTCGGCGGTTTCGGCCCTTTCGGAGGATTCGGAAGCTTCGGCACCGACGCAGGCTATGAGGAAGATGTGCATCTGCGCGCTGCGGGCAACTACATCCGCACCGGCTACTACAGGGAGGCGCGCACTACTCTGGACGGCATGGGCGAGGCTGAGCGAAACGCAAAGTGGTACTACTACAGCGCACTGGCGAATTTTGGTCTCGGCAACAATGTGGCGGCATTAGAGCATGCGAAGAGGGCGGCCGCAATGGAGCCTGACAATCTCACATACCGCAGCCTTGTGCAGCGTTTTGAGAACGGCGGAACCTGGTACACCCAGCGTCAGGCGGGCTACGGCTATCCCGGCGTGGGAAGCGGAAGCTTCTGCATGAAGCTTATCATCGCAAATCTTCTTTGCAACTGCTGCTGCGGCGGCAGCGGACTTTGCTGCGGCGGAAGAATGTACTAGCAGTGTCGGACAGACATATTTTTATCATGAAAAAAATACGGGCAAGTACGGAATGTGACGAATTCTGTACTTGCTTTTTTATTTTGATGCAATTATAATGAAATACAAGATATAGATATACCAACGTGAAATTCACACTAAATATAGTCTAAATGCCGCGAAAGCCCGTAAAATGGCGCTTTTTCGGGAGGGCTTGTGTGAAAGGCGCCGCAAGGCGCTTCGGAAAGGACCCGCAGTATGAGCATGAAGATCCAGAAGAGAGACGGAAGAGTTGTACCCTACGAGGAAGGTAAGATCATCGCAGCGATCCAGAAGGCCAACAATGACCTTGAGGAGATCCATCGCGCCGACGATGCCATTATCAATGAGATCCTTGAGGATGTGAAGAGACAGGACAAGGCGCACCTTACCGTGGAGCATATCCAGGACCTGATCGAGGCACATCTGGTAGCGCACAACAAGTATACCCTGGCCAAGAAGTACATCGTATACCGCTATCAGCGAAGCCTGCTGCGTAAGTCAAACACCACCGACGAGTCCATCTTAAAGCTCATCCGCAACGAGAATAAGGAGCTTGCAGAGGAGAATTCCAACAAGAACACCCGCCTTGCGTCCACTCAGAGAGACTATATCGCGGGCGAGGTCTCCAGAGACGTTACCAGAAGACTGCTCCTTCCCGAGCATATCACTCTGGCTCATGAGAACGGCGTGCTGCACTTCCATGATGCGGATTATTTTATCCAGCCTATTTTTAACTGCTGTCTGATCGATATCGACAACATGCTGGAGGGCGGCATCTCCATCAACGGCAAGCTCATCGAGACTCCCAAGAGCTTCTGGGTGGCTTGTACCGTTATGACTCAGATCATTGCGGCTGTCGCAAGTAACCAGTACGGCGGACAGTCCGTCAACATCAAGCATCTGGGCAAGTATTTATATAAGAGCAAGGAAAAATTCAGACGCCAGCTCCTTGAGGAGTTTGGTGATGATATGGATAAAGAGACCCTTGAGAAGCTGGTTGCCATCAGAACAAAAGATGAGCTCAGAAGCGGTGTTCAGACCATCCAGTATCAGATCAACACACTGATGACGACCAATGGCCAGTCTCCTTTTGTAACTCTGTTCCTCCACATCGACGAGGAGTGCGAGTATGTCGAGGAGACCGTTGAGATCATCAAGGAGATCTTCAACCAGCGCATTCAGGGCTGCAAGAACGAGCAGGGCGTATACGTTACCCCCGCCTTCCCCAAACTCGTGTATGTCCTGGACGAGAACAACTGCTTAAAGGGCGGCAAGTACGACGACGTCACCAGACTGGCCGCACAGTGCTCCGCAAAGAGAATGTACCCCGACTACATCTCCGCCAAGAAGATGCGCGAGAACTACGAGGGCAATGTTTTTTCCTGTATGGGATGCAGATCCTTCCTCTCCCCCTGGAAGGATGAGAACGGCAATTACAAGTGGGAGGGACGCTTTAATCAGGGCGTTGTCAGCCTGAATCTCCCTCAGATCGGCATCGTTGCAAAGGGCGACGAGGAGACCTTCTGGAGACTTTTGGACGAGAGACTTAACCTGTGCTATGAGGCACTTATGTGCCGTCACAAGGCGCTTCTCGGCACTGTTTCCGATGTAAGCCCCATCCACTGGCAGTACGGCGCCATCGCGAGACTTAAGAAGGGTGAGAAGATCGACAAGCTCCTCTACGGAGGCTACTCCACCATGTCTCTCGGCTACATCGGCCTCTATGAGACTACTTACCTGATGAAGGGTGTGAGCCACACCGATCCCGTGGGCAAGGAGTTTGCGCTCAGAGTTATGGACCATCTGCAGGCTGCCGCCGCACGCTGGAAAGAGGAGACCGGCATCGGCTTCAGCCTTTACGGAACTCCCGCCGAGACTCTGTGCTATCGCTTCGCAAGAATCGACCGCGAGAAGTTCGGCTCCATCAAAAATGTTACCGACAAGGGTTACTATACCAATTCCTACCACATCGATGTGCGCGAGAATATCGACGCTTTCAGCAAGTTTACCTTCGAGAGCGAGTTCCAGAACAAGTCCTTGGGCGGCGCGATCTCCTATGTTGAGATCCCCAACATGAGCAACAATATCGAGGCAGTGGAGGAGCTGATCCGCTTCATCTACGACAATATCCAGTACGGTGAGTTCAACACCAAGTCCGACTACTGCCACAAGTGCGGTTTTGACGGTGAGATCATCGTAAACGACGACAACGAGTGGGAATGCCCTCAGTGCCACAATAAGGATCACTCCAAGATGAACGTGGCAAGACGTACCTGCGGCTACCTGGGTGAGAACTTCTGGAACACCGGCAAGACCAAGGAGATCAAGGCAAGGGTGCTCCATTTATGATGAATTACGCAGCCATTAAGAAGACAGATGTGGCCAACGGCCCCGGCGTCAGGGTGAGCCTGTTCGTCAGCGGCTGCAGCCATCACTGCAAGGGGTGCTTTAACAGCGAGGCCTGGGACTACGCCTACGGAAGTCCCTACACAGAGGAGACGGAAGCGGAGATCCTTGAGGCGCTTTCCCCCGCGTATATCAGGGGCTTGAGCCTCCTTGGCGGTGAGCCCTTCGATCCCCTGAATCGTCCCACGGTGCTTTCGCTGGTTCGGAAAGTGAGGGCCGCATATCCCGATAAGACCGTCTGGTGCTACACGGGCTATGAGCTTGACAGGGAACTGCTTCCCCTTGCAAAGAACGGTGATAAGGTCGTAGAAGAACTGCTTGAGAACCTGGACGTCTGTGTGGACGGCAGATTCGTGGAAGAGAAGAGGAATTTACGACTTGCGTTCAGAGGTTCCGAGAACCAGCGCCTGATCGATGTAAAGCAGACATTAGCACAGAAAAAGATAATATTGTATGAAATATGACGCTCCGGAGACGGGGCGTCTTTTGCTGCGGGAGAGGATGTACGAATATGCGGATAAACGTAATTCCGTCTGCCTCTTTGGCGCGAAAGACCGGTGCGTGACAGAGCGCCCAAAAGGGCTTTTTGTTGAAATTATACAAAAAACATGCGCCGGAATACCGGAAATCAAAGGATTTCAGGCTTCTTGGAATCATTTTTTTGTAACATTGCCATATAGTGCAATATGTTCAAAATTTTATTGAAATCTGCATATTTTATGGTATAATATCTATATCTGATTATGCGCCCGTAGTGTAATCAGAAATATTTTTCGCAATGGGCAGGGTAGTCCTGTTCATTCTATCATGTACTAGGAGGAAAAAGACATGAAGAAGAAAGTATTAGCAACACTTCTCGCTGCTACTATGGTATTCTCTCTTGCAGCTTGTGGTTCCAAAGAGCCCGCTCCTGCTCCTGTTGAGGAAGTAGAAGAAGTTGTAGAAGAAGAAGTAGAAGAAGTTGTAGAAGAAGAGCCCAGCGAATTAGTTGATGGCAAGTTCGCAGAGACCAGACAGATCACCGTTGAGATCTACGATCGTGGTAACGACGGCGGTTCCGATCCCGAGAACAACATTTACACCGACTACATCAAGAAGGGCATGCTCGAGAAGTACAACGTAGAAGTAACCTTCAAGAAGGTTCCTCGTTGGACTGAGGTTGAGGAGATCAATAACCTCCTCGCAGCAAATGACGCTCCCGACATTTGCGTAACTTATTCTTATCCTACCATCTTAACTTATGCTGAGATGGGCGGCGTTCAGGACCTTGCTCCTTATGTTGAGAAGTACAAAGATCTGCTTCCTAACATGTTTGCATGGCTTGGCGATTCTAACGTTTACTGGGATCTCGATCCTAAGACCGGTACCCTTTGGGCTATCGAAGGTAAGCGTGCAGAGACTCAGAGAATCGATACCTTCATGAGAAAGGATTGGTTAGACAAGCTTGGTCTTGACGTTCCCAAGACTACTCAGGAGTTCGAAGATACTCTGGTTGCTTTCAAGGACAACGCTGACAAGCTTCTTGGCAAGGATGCTTCCAAGATGATCCCTTACGAGGTAACCTGGGATGCAGGTTGGACCGCAGCTAACCTGATCTGGTCCTTCATCGATCCCGATATCACCGATAAGGAATTCTACATCAATGGTTTCGATACCAGAATGGTAACCCAGAATGGTACCAAGGAAGCAGTTCGTCTGCTCAACAAGTGGTACAACATGGGTCTCCTCTGGAAGGATTTCGCTCTGTATGGCAGCGGCGACACCACCGGTGATGACCTCATCAAGGCTGGTTACGTTGGCGCATTCGCACAGAGCTGGGATCAGCCTTTCCGTAACGGCGAAGATTCCTTCGATGCTAACATCAAGAGAATCGATCCTAACGCTTCTTGGATCGCAGTAGATCCTTTCACCAACTCCAAGGGTGTTGCTACCAAGCAGAGCTACAGCCCCGCTGGCGACAGAAAGATCTTCTTCCCTATCACCAACGAAGAGCCTCTTGCATCTCTGTTATATGTTGACTTCATCTCCTCTCCTGAAGTTCTCTTCTACCTTCAGGCTGGTGATGAGGGCGTGACCCACGAAGTTCTTGAGTCCGGCGCTATCAAGATCATCGCTGCAACCGGCGACGCTATCCAGAACTCCGGTAAGAACATCGACTACACCATTACCTGTAACGGTACCAACCTTGGTGATCCCGAGCTTGCAAAGCTCTCCATCGCTTACGGTTATGCTGGTATCGATCCCGCTGACGTACTTCAGGCTAACGAAGTAGCTACCGCTAACGCAATCGTTCCTAAGAACGTTAACGTTGGTACCATCGAGGCTGAGGCTGGTGTTGGTGATACCCTTACTTCCAAGAGAGATCAGATCTTCGCAAACGCTATCGTTGCTAAGGAAGCTGACTTCGACGCAGTTTGGGATGCAGCTCTTAAGGATTACAACGATGCAGGCGGTCAGGCAATCGCTGACGAGCGTGCTGCTAAGTGGGAAGAGTTCTTCGGCTCTGCTGATATGCTCCCCTAATTAGAACTCCTTAGTTCTGTATATTAACTGAATAGTTAACGAGGGCCCCGGGTATTTATACCCGGGGCTTTTTTGATGCCTTTTTTGAGTCCGAAAAATAGTACACACTTCCTGATACAATAACATCAAGATAAAGAACAGGAGGGTGATCGTTATGAGAAGATTAGGTTCAATGTGGTTTATGGTGGTATCTGTTATGCTGGTGCTCAGCACAGCACTCTGCATCGGAGGAACTGTTATGAGCAGAAGCAGTGCAGCTGCAACCTTTGAGGAGATGGAGAATTACTACAGACCGAAGGAGACCGCAGTCGTTGAGGCGACCAGAGAGTTCTTAAGTGATGCAGGCTACAGAAACTGCGGCATTACAATGAACCATGTGGTAGATACCGACGGCAGCAGAGAATATACTCTCATGATACATCACAGCAAGTTCGACCAGCTTGATGAGGCTGAGAAGTTTGAGCTTGTAAGCAGTCTTGCAGAGCTCACTTTTGAGGATGAGCAGTGCAGCTTCGAGCACTTATTTATCTAAGGAAATTCAGTCGACGCGGCCGGAAGAAGCGCATGACATTTGGAACGAAAAGAGTTATACTTAACTTAAGTTAGATGAATGGAAAGGAGTTCCGAAAATGTCATTTATTCCCAGACCGCAAGAGATCTATAAGCATTTTAAAGGGAACTTATATCAGATCGTTACGATCGCACAGCACTCCGAGACAGGAGAGCAGATGGTGATCTACCAGGCACTGTACGGTGATTACAAGGTGTACGCAAGACCGCTTGATATGTTCGTGGAACCCGTGGACAAGGTGAAATACCCC
Organism: Acetatifactor sp.; assembly: GCA_045643625.1. Taxonomy (GTDB): domain Bacteria; phylum Bacillota; class Clostridia; order Lachnospirales; family Lachnospiraceae; genus Acetatifactor. Next base: position 8,810 of record JAZULD010000177.1, read on the forward strand.
AATGTGCTCCAGGAGTATCGTTTTGAACTTCAGGGCGGACCCGAGGGGATTCGACCCCGCGAGTCAATGGGCGTACAGGGCAGTAAGAACGCTTCCTGTGAGCCCTCAGCACAGCCAGCAGAAGCAGAGCCTGAACTCGATCCCATGCTGGTGGAGTTTTTGGACGCGGACTCCTATGAGGAGAAGCTTACCATTCTGACAGCGCTGCATCATCGCATCACCGATGATATGATCACGACCATGGCAGTATGCTGTGACGTGGAAGTGGTGAAGGGTGAGCTTGAGGAGAGATACGAATCTCTTCGCAACTGTCTGCTGACCTTAGAGCGCTACGAATGTAACCGACTCAGGTAAGATCTGATATCTATTCCCGGAAGGGAGCAGGTATGGCATATCAGCTGGAAAAGAAAATGGTGATCGCAGTGTCCTCCAGGGCGCTGTTCGATCTGACATTAGAGAACGAGATCTTTGAGAGACAGGGCGTAAACGCCTACTGTGCATACCAGGTGGAGCATGAGCAGGATGTTTTAAAGCCCGGACCGGGCTTTCGACTGATCAAGTCACTTCTGAAACTGAACGAGCGAAACAGGGACCGCAGACTGGTTGAGGTGATCATTATGTCCCGCAACAGTCCGGATACCTCTCTTCGCGTTTTCAACTCGATCAAGCATTACGGACTGCCCATCACCAGAGCCGTTCTTGCCGGCGGAGCATCCCTGGCACCTTATCTGACCGCTTTTCAGACCGATCTCTTCCTCTCTGCCTACGAGGATGACGTGCAGAGTGCTGTGGACAGCGGAATCGCGGCAGGCATTATCTGCGCTGAGAATTCAGCCTGTGCAGGTTCCGAGAACGAAGACTGCGACTCCATCAGGATCGCTTTCGACGGAGATGCCGTGCTTTTTACAGATGCCTCCGAGAAGATTTATCAGCTGCAGGGACTGCAGGCCTTTGAGGAAAACGAGGCGGCCAACGCAAGAACCCCTTTAGAGGAGGGACCTTTTGCCAACTTCCTGCGTAAGCTTTCCGACCTGCAGAGAGAATTCGGCTACGACAATTGTCCCATTCGTACAGCCCTTGTTACTTCCAGAAGCGCGCCTGCGCATGAGCGCGTGATCAGAACGCTGCGCTCCTGGAATGTGAGAGTGGACGAAGCATTTTTCCTGGGCGGCATCGAGAAGAAAAATGTGCTCAGAGCTTTCGGCGCCCAGATCTTTTTCGATGATCAGTCCATCCATACCGTGAATGCATCCCAGGTGGTGCCCGCGGCGAGAGTGCCCGGCCGCCGGGATAAAAGGAGAGAACTGTTTAAGGATGAAGTATCACAATATCGTATCGGGTAGATTCCTGGACAGACCCAACCGCTTCGTGGCTCACGCCATGATCGATGGGAGCATCGAGACCGTGCATGTGAAAAACACCGGTCGATGCAGGGAACTGCTGGTACCTGATGCAGAGATCTTTCTTGAATATAGTGACAGCCCCACCCGTTCCACAGCCTACGACATCGTGACTGTGAAGAAGAACGGAAGGCTTATCAACATGGATTCCCAGGCCCCCAACAAGGTGGTGTGGGAATACCTTGCGTTAAAGGAACCCTTCGGACCCGGGGCTGTGATCAGACCCGAGACCGTCTACGGGGAGTCCCGCTTTGACTTCTATGTGGAGACTAAGACAGAGAAGATCTTCATTGAAGTCAAGGGCGTTACCGTGGAAGAGGAGGATATCGTCAGCTTCGCCGATGCCGCGTCCGAGCGCGCAGTCAAGCATGTAAAAGAG
>JAZULD010000178.1:0-2358 GCA_045643625.1 Acetatifactor sp.
GCATCTCTGTCAAGTGATGCGGCCTGTGTGCGCACGATCATGCCGATATACAGGGATTTCAATGCAAATTCTTGTGGAAGATCCTCGCGGTCACTGACTGCTCTGACAAAATCATAGGCGCCGTCATGGAGGATAACGCACTCGTTTAAGGTGTTTTCCAGGTATTTTTTGACCTCATCGCTTAATTTGGATGAGTATTTTACATAGGACTCGCCCAGTGTCATGGAAAAAGCATCGTTCACAAGATTGACTCTTGCAGTCACCGACATGCCCTTGGTCTTCTGGGCATCTCTTGTCACCTGAACGATGAGTTCATCGCCCTGAAGCAGTCTGCCATCGTACGCTCTGTTTAACAGGAAGGGCGCTTGAGCCTCCTTTAAAGGCAAAAAAGCAACCTCACCCCTACTAAGCTCCACAAAGCAGGCATCCAGATTGGCGGTGACATTCTTCACCTTTGCGATGTAGATGCTTCCAACCATGCTGTTTTCCTCGGGAAAGACCTGCATGGCAAGCAGACGTTTGCCGCCAAGAAGCATACCGCAGGGCAGATCCTTGTATGTGGTGAAGACGAGCTTGCCGTCCTCTGTGTTTCGAAGAGCGGTCTCCTCCGCTGAGGGGGGCTTCTTCGAGGTTAAAATATATCTGCTCATGTGTTACTCCACATATCCGATATCGTCTAAAGGAACCAGCTTGGGCTCTTCCTCGGTGCCGATATTGGTGAAGGTGTCGATTCGGTTCACGGCCAGGGCATTTTCCTTAAGCTGCTCTCCTGCCATTGAAAGCAAAGCATCCATGACCTGAACGGGTTTGATATTGCCGCCGCTTGACGCGTCCACAAAGAGATACCACGCGTCGCCGTCTCTGTGAAAATCATAGATGCCGGGGCGGATATCCACCTCACGAACGCCCTTTTTGGTCTCTTTGGTGTACAAAATCTCCTTTTTGGCAAGGAAGGCGGGAATCAATGCATCCACGTCGTTTACAGGCTCCTTGCCCTCTTTAAAACTCACATGATAAGCTGCCGCAGCAACGCTGGACATTGCGTTTACACTGTTTTCGGGCAGGATCTTCACGCTTACCACTTCAATTCCGGGTACGCTTGCAGCATTCATGCGCTCCATCACATCCTGACAGGAGGTAATGCTCTGCACATCGATGTCCATATATTCGCCGTCGCTGGTAAGACCAACACTAAGAGGCTGGGCAAAGCTCATGATCTGGTGGGGGCTGAAGCCTCCGGAATAGGAAATATCAATACCGGCTCTTCTGATACATTTCTGGAAAAAACGCATGACATCCAGATGTCCGATGTATCTGACCGCGCCGTATTTGCGGAATTTAACTCTCAGCTTCATCTACAGTTTCCCTTTCTTCAAAGCAGATGCCGCAGCCGAATCTTGCTGCGCCGCAGCCCTGACATTTGATCTTGCAGTTCTCGGAGATCTCTTCTCTCTGTGCCTTGTGCCACTCGCGGAGAAGGAACTGCTTCGTTACGCCGCAGTCAATGAAATCCCAGGGGAAGATCTCATCATCCGAGCGTTCTCTTGTGGTATAAAAATCAACGGAAAGTCCGCATTCATCAAAGGTTTCCAGCCACTTGTCGTTGTCGAAATACTCGCTCCACGCATCGTAGAAGCAGCCTTTTTCGTATACTTTCAAAATGACCTGAGATAATCTTCTGTCGCCTCTTGCAAAAACGCCCTCAAGTACGCTTGCGTCAGCCTCGTGCCAGTTGTATTTGATGCTCTTCTGGTTCAGCTGCTCGCTGATAGCGTTTCTGGTCTGGAAGGCCTTCTCAAGGAACTGCTCCTTGGTGCACTGAGGTGCCCACTGGAAGGGAGTAAAAGGCTTGGGAACGAAGAAGGAGGTACTGGTTACGATCTGTACCTTGCCGTTGACACGCTTTTCCTTGGGAACGGTGTCAAAGAAGGTGGCTGCGATCTTGTTGGACAGTTCGGCAATGCCGCGGATGTCTTCCACTGTTTCGGTAGGCAGACCAAGCATAAAGTACAGTTTTACGCGGGTCCAGCCGCCCAGGAATGCCATGGTGCTGCCGCGGATGATATCTTCTTCCGTAAGGCCTTTATTGATTACATTTCGAAGTCTCTGGCTTCCTGCCTCGGGTGCGAAGGTAAGGCTGGATTTCTTGACATCCTGCACCTTGCTCATTACATCCAGGGAGAAGGCATCGATACGCAGGGAAGGCAGGGAAATGTTGACATGCTGCTTATTGCACTCTTCGATCAGGTAATTGACCAGCTCGGGCAATTTCTTATAATCGCTGGAGCTTAAGGAGCTTAATGATACCTCCTCGTGACCGGTATTCTTCAGCATCTCCATTGCATATTCCTTCAGGGT
>JAZULD010000179.1:0-3458 GCA_045643625.1 Acetatifactor sp.
TGCCGCCACCTCAAGCACCAGGAACAAAAGACCTGCGTAGAGGAGGGTCATATTGCCGCTAAGCACCGCAGGACGGAAGTTCTCCGAGAGGCTGCCGAACAGGTATGCCGGGTAGAGGATATAGGTGCCAAGCACCGCCAGAGTCTTAGTCGCCTCAGGGGGCAGGAGCTTCGTCTTTCGCGCCGTATAGCCGATGGCGCCGAAGGGAAACATCACCGCGATCTTATTAAGTGCCTTGAAAAAAATGACTGACATAGGTTTCTCCCTTGATGAAAATATACCGGTCGGGTCTTATACCCTCTCGTGAAATAAGCGCACCGTTTTCGGTGCGCTTTTGTATTTGTTAATTACAATACCAGGTCCATGACATCCTTAAGGTTCTCGACACCGAGCACCTTAATGCCCTGTACGGTCTTACAGTCCTTCTCGCAGACCTTGGGCACGATACATGTGGTAAAGCCCAGTTTGGCAGCCTCTGCCACGCGCTGCTTGGCCATGGTGACGCTTCTGACCTCACCGCTTAAGCCAACCTCGCCGAAGGCCATAAGATGTGCATCCAGCGCCTTGTTGCGGAAGCTTGAGATCAGTGCCAGCACGATTCCAAGGTCGATGGCAGGCTCTGCGATCTTGATGCCGCCCGTGATATTCACATAGGCGTCGCAGCCTGACATCTGAACACCGGAGCGCTTCTCAAGCACTGCCATTAAGAGGTTTACTCTGTTGAAATCGGTGCCTGTGGTCTGTCTTCTGGGAATACCGAAATTGCTGGGGCAGACCAGTGCCTGTATCTCCACAAGCAGGGGTCTTGTGCCCTCCATGGAGCATGCCACAACGGAGCCGCTTGCGTTCTCGGGGCGGCCGGTGAGCATGTACTCGGAAGGATTTTTTACTTCGTTCAGTCCATCCTGACGCATCTCGAAGACGCCGATCTCGTTGGTGGAGCCGAAACGGTTTTTTACACTTCTTAAAATTCTGTAAGAGGCCTGTCTGTCTCCCTCAAAATACAGCACGGTATCCACCATGTGCTCCAGCACTCTGGGGCCTGCTACGGTGCCCTCCTTGGTCACGTGTCCCACGATAAAAACGGACACGGGCAGGGTCTTGGCAAGCTGCATCAGCACAGCGGTCGCCTCCCTGACCTGGGAGACGCTGCCGGGCGCTGAGGATACCTCCTCGCTGTACATGGTCTGTATGGAGTCGATCACCACCACTGCGGGCTTCTCCCTGCGGATGGTGTCGGTCACATTGTCGAGGCTTGTCTCGCACAAAAGCAGCATATTGTCGGAGAAATCGCCCAATCTGTCGGCGCGCATCTTGATCTGCACACCGGACTCCTCGCCGGAGATATAGAGGACCTTAAGGCCCTTTTCAGACACCTGTCTGCACACCTGCAAAAGCAAGGTGGACTTACCGATTCCGGGATCGCCGCCGACCAGAGTCAATGAGCCCTGGACGATGCCGCCGCCCAGCACTCTGTCAAGTTCCTCGATGCCGGTCAGAAGCCTGGTCTCCTCCACGATGCCGATTCGGCTTAACATACGGGGCTCTGTGCGCTCGGCGCCCTTGCGTGCGCCCGCCTTTATGTCGGTCTTCTGTACGACCTCCTCCACAAAGGTGTTCCACTCTCTGCAGCCGGGGCACTGTCCCATCCATTTTGCCGACTCAAATCCGCATTTCTGACAAAAATATACAGTTTGTGTTTTTCCTTTTGCCATTGATCTTCCTCGTTAGTCTACTTGACGGTGAAAACCACCTTGTCGTTCTTATATCCTGCGGAAACGCTGTCTCCGGGCTTCACAGCCTTCTTCAGGATCTCCTCTGCCAGAGCGTCCTCCACCACATTCTGAAGGGCTCTCTTTAAGGGTCTTGCGCCCATCTTCCTGTCGGCAAACTTCTTCACAAGATGCTCCTTCAGTGCGGGAGTGATGGTGAGCTTGATGCCCAGCTGCTTCTCGCAGCGCTTGTAGAGATTGCCTGCAAGCAGATTCACGATCTGCTTCATATTGTCGTCGTTCAGCTGATGGAACACGATGATATCGTCGATACGGTTTAAAAACTCGGGCTTGAAGCTGTGCTTTAACTCCTCCATAACAGCAGACTTCATGCGCTCGTAATCTCTCTTTTCATTCTTCTCCGCGGCAAAGCCTAAGCTCTTGGGATCCACGATGCGCTGTGCGCCTGCGTTTGAGGTCATGATCAGAATAGAGTTCTTGAAGCTGACCTTGCGGCCCTTGGAATCGGTGATGTGACCGTCGTCAAGAACCTGCAGCAGGATGTTGAATACATCGGGATGCGCCTTCTCGATCTCGTCAAAAAGAATGACGGAATAAGGGTTGCGGCGCACCTTCTCGGAGAGCTGTCCGCCCTCATCGAAGCCCACATAGCCGGGAGGGGAACCGATCATCTTGGACACGGAGTGACCCTCCATGTACTCGGACATGTCAACGCGGATCATAGCGTCCTCGGAGCCGAACATTGCCTCTGCCAGAGCCTTGGAAAGCTCTGTTTTACCAACACCCGTGGGACCTAAGAACAGGAAGGAACCGATGGGACGGTTGGGATCCTTTAAGCCCACTCTGCCGCGTCTCATGGCCTTGGAGACAGCACTTACAGCCTCCTCCTGACCGATCACGCGCTTGTGCAGGATGCTCTCAAGCTTCAGCAGTCTGTCGCTCTCCTTCTCTGCCAGCTTCTGTACGGGGATCTTGGTCCACATGGCAACCACTTCGGCGATATCGTTCTCGCCGATCTGATAGCCCTTCTTCAGGTCTTTATTCTCCTTGCGCTTCACCATACGCTCATATTTTTTCACAAGCTCTTCCTGGCTTCGTCTGATCTCAGCCGCCTGGGAAAAAGCGGCAAAACGAACGCTTCTCTCGATCTGCAGATCCATCTTCTTGATCTGCTCCAGGAGCTCCTTCTCCTTCTTAGGCACCTCCAGTGCATGGAGTCTTACGCCCGCTGCGGCCTCATCGATCAGGTCGATGGCCTTGTCGGGAAGGTTGCGGTCGTTGATGTATCTGCCTGAAAGGCGCACCGCTGCCTCGATGGCCTCAGCGGTGATGGTCACATTGTGGTGCTCCTCATACTTGCCCTTGATACCCTCCAGGATGCGGATGGCCTCCTCTTCGTCGGGCTCCTCCACATTGACAGGCTGGAAACGTCTCTCCAGAGCGGCATCCTTCTCGATGTACTTGCGGTACTCCACGATGGTGGTGGCACCGATGAGCTGGATCTCGCCTCTTGCCAGAGAAGGCTTTAAGATGTTGGACGCGTCGATGGCACCCTCGGCACCGCCGGCGCCGATCAGGGTATGTAATTCATCGATAAAAAGGATCACATTGCCGTCGTCGATCACTTCCTTGACGACCTTCTTGATGCGCTCCTCAAACTCACCGCGGTATTTGCTGCCCGCTACCATTGCGGACAGATCCAGGGTGAGCAGTCTCTTCTTCTGT
>JAZULD010000180.1:0-4483 GCA_045643625.1 Acetatifactor sp.
ATAATGTCCGTGAGGAACTAATGGCAGAGGGCATAGAGATACCACGGGTTCCCCTCGGTATTATGATTGAGACGAAGGAAGCGGTAGAGCAGAGCGAAGAGCTGGCTTCCATGGCAGATTTTTTCAGTATCGGCACCAATGACCTTGGCAGAGCACTCGCGGAAGAGTATTCGGATGAGAGAAGTGAAGAAGAAATCACGCAGGAGATTCTGTCCATGATAGACCGGACAGTACGGGCGGCTCATGGGGCGGGAATCGAGGCAGGCATCTGCGGCGAGCTTGCGGCAGATCCGGCGTATGGGGAGATTTTTGATGAATTTTCCGTGGACGAACTCAGCATGAATCCTGCGGCCCTGACAGAAAGGTTCTTCACAATCAAACGCTAATCGTGTATAATAAGCATAACTGTATTTTATAACCGCAATCATAATTTTTGGAGGTTAACCACACATGAAAAATGTTTTATTCGTTGCATCCGAAGGTGTTCCTTTTATCAAGACCGGCGGTCTTGCCGACGTAGTCGGCTCCCTGCCCAAGGACATCGACAAGGAGTACTTTGATGTGAGAGTATTCCTTCCCAAGTACTCCTGCATGAAGCAGGAGATGAAGGACAAACTTCAGTATGTGACTCATTTTTATATGGACTTCAACTGGCAGGATGTCTATGTAGGTATCCTGGAGGCAGTTGTTGACGGCATCCACTATTATTTCATCGACAATGAGACCTATTTTACCGGCCCCAAGCCTTACGGCGATGACACCAAGTGGGAGATCGAGAAGTTCACCTACTTCTCCAAGGCAGTGCTTTCCGCACTTCCTCAGATCGGCTTCAGACCCGACGTGATCCACTGTCATGACTGGCAGACCGGTATCATTCCCGTATATCTGAAGGAGCGTTTCCAGGGCGATCCCTTCTTCCACGGCATCAAGACCGTCATCACCATCCACAACCTGAAGTTCCAGGGCAGATGGAATATCGACACCGTGAAGAGCATCACCGGTCTGGACGATTCCTATTTTACCAACGACAAGCTGGAGTCCTACAATGACGCCAACCTGTTAAAGGGCGGTATCGTTTACGCTGACGCTGTTACCACCGTAAGCAACACCTACGCCGAGGAGATCAAGACTGAGTTCTACGGCGAGGGTCTTGAGGGTCTGCTTCGCGCAAGAAGCGCTGACCTGCGCGGTATCGTCAACGGTATCGACTACACCGATTTCAATCCCGAGACCAACAAGTTCATCACCAAGCAGTACTCTGTTGATACCTTCCGCAAGGATAAGGTCAAAAATAAGATCGCTCTGCAGAAGGAACTGGGTCTCAACGAGGATCCTCATAAGATGATGATCGGTCTGATCTCCAGACTGACCGACCAGAAGGGTCTCGACCTGATCGCATACGTTATGGACGAGCTGTGCAAGGACGATATCCAGCTGGTAGTTCTCGGTACCGGTGAGGAGAGATACGAGAATATGTTCCGTCACTTCGCATGGAAGTATCAGGACAAGGTATCCGCCAATATTTTCTACTCCGAGCCTCTTTCCCATCAGATCTATGCTTCCTGTGATGCATTCCTGATGCCTTCTCTGTTCGAGCCCTGCGGCTTAAGCCAGCTCATGAGCTTACGCTACGGAACTCTTCCCATCGTTCGTGAGACCGGTGGTCTGAAGGATACCGTTGAGCCTTACAATGAGTATGAGAAGACCGGTACAGGCTTCAGCTTTACCAATTACAATGCGCACGAGATGTTAAACACCATCCGTTACGCTGAGGAGATCTACTACGATCACAAGCGTGACTGGAATCGGATCGTTGATCGTGCCATGACCGCAGACTTCTCCTGGAAGGCTTCCGCAGGCAAGTATCAGGAGATGTACGACTGGCTCATCGGTTAAGCTATGGGCAGCCGTCGCAGCGATGACAATAACTTCATAGTGCAGGCAGGCATTCTTGCCGCTGCCGGCATCATCAGCAGAATGATAGGGCTTCTTTACAGAAGCCCTTTAAACAGTGTGATCGGAGAGCTGGGACTGGGCTATTACCAGGCAGCCTACGGTTTTTACACCATCGTCCTGCTGATCTCCTCCTACAGCATCCCCTCCGCCATCTCCAAGGTGATCGCGCAGAAGATTGCGCTTAAGGAGTACCGCAACGCGCACAGGATCTTCAAATGTGCCCTTGCGTATGTGCTGGTGGTCGGCGGCGTGGCAGGACTGTTTTTGTTCTTTGCGGCGGGACTTTTTGTCTCCGAGGAGGCGGTTCCCGTACTGCGCACCTTTGCGCCCACCATTTTCGTCTACGGAATCCTGGGCGTGCTCCGCGGCTATTTCCAGGCGCATAAGAGCATGGTGCAGACCTCAGTCTCTCAGATCTTAGAGCAGATCGCCAACGCTGTTGTCAGCGTCGGTGCCGCATGTCTGTTTATCTACATCGGCTTTGGAACTCTACAGGAGCCCGCAGCGGAGGCAGACAGGATCAGCAGAGCGACCTACGGCGCCATCGGCAGTGCCATCGGTACCGGAAGCGGTGTTCTGGTGGGACTTCTGTTTATGCTCGGTGTGTACTTCCTGAACCGCAAGCTGATCCGCAGAAGGATCGCAAGAGATCCCCACACAAATGAGGACTCCTACGGCAGCATTATCAAGACCATCACCTTCGTGGTGACGCCCTTTATCTTAAGCACCGCGATCTACAACCTGAGCGCTCCCGTGAACAATGCGATCTACACCAAGATCCTTCCGCAGATCCGCAACATCGACACGGTCAGGAGCTACAGCAATTACGCGGTATTTTCCGGACAGGCACTGACTGTGTCCAACATCCCCATTGCCTTTGCGACAGCCATGGCAGCAGCCATGATCCCCTCCATTGCCCAGCTGATGGCAAGCGGAGACTTAGAGCAGGCAAGGAAAAAGATCGCGCTCTCCGTGAAGAGCACCATGGTCATCTCCATCCCCGCGGCTGTGGGACTTTTTGCCCTGGCCAAGCCGGTGATGTTCCTGTTTTTCCCCAGAAGTGAGGAAGTCGTTACTCTGGCAGGACAGCTGCTGCAGACTCTGTCCCTGTCCGTTATTTTCTATGCCCTGTCCACTCTGGGCAATTCGATCCTGCAGGGCCTTGGCAAGGTCAATGTGCCCATCATCAACTCCGCGATCGCGCTGGTGGTTCAGACTGTGACAGCCATCGTGCTGCTGCATTATACCAACCTTGATCTTCACAGCCTTGCAATTGCCAATACCCTCTACGGTTTTATCATGTGTGTGCTGAACCAGTGGGCGGTGAGAAGAGCGGCGGGCTACAGACAGGAGGTCCGCAATACCTTCCTGATGCCGCTTCTGGCTTCCCTGATCATGGGTGCCGCGGCATACGGCGTGTACGGCGGATTGTTCTATCTGTTAAGATCCATGCGTCTTGCGCTGATCCCCGCGGTCATCGTAGGCGTGATCGTCTATGCGGTGAGTCTCTTACTGCTTAAGGGTATCACCGAGGAGGAGATCAGAACCTTCCCCAAGGGCCATCTTCTGGTGAAGATCGCAAAGAAGATGAAACTACTGTAAAATACATTCCTGCAGGAGTATGAAATAATTCGCTGAAAGAATAATTAAACGCTTATCGAAACGAACGCATAATAATAGGCGGTCCCGCTTGGGGATCGCCTTTTTTGTCGTTAATCGCTGATCTTCTGAATTCCCGAGATATCGGTATCGATGGTCAGGGAATAGTTGGTGTAGTACACCACGAAACCGGGCTTGGAGCCGTTTGGCTTCTTGACGTGTTTTTTCTGGATGTAGTCGATCTCGACCTTCTCCTGGTCCCTGCCCTTGGAGTAGTAGCCTGCAAGGCGGCCTGCCTCCTCGAAGGTAGTATCGGGCATCTCGCCGGAGGCGTCGCATTTTACCACCACGTGGCTTCCGGGCATGCCCTTTGCGTGGAACCACCAGTCGTAGCCGGTGGGAAATTTGAAGGTGAGCTGGTCGTTCTGGAAGTTGTTTTTGCCAACATAGATGTGGAGACCGTGGCTGCTTAAGTAGTGGAAGGGACGGCTGGTGACCTTCACCTTCTTGCCGCCGCCTTTTCTGCGGATATAGCCGGATTCGGTGAGCTCCTCCTTGATCTCCACAAGGTCCTCCTCCTTCAGAGCAATGTCCAGAGCGGCATTGATACTCTCAAGATGATCGATCTGCTCCTTGACCTCCACGGTGAGCTCAGAGAGTGCCTCGTAGGTTCTCTTTAACTTGTTGTAGCGGTCAAAATACTTCTGCGCATTCTCCATGGCGGTCAGTGTGGGATCGAGGGGAATGGTAAGAGGCTCATTCGTATAGTAGTTCACCACATCGATGGACCTGGCACCGAGGGGGGAACTGTAGCCGTAGGTGTTTAAGAGCTCGCCGTAGATGCGATAGGTGTCACGCTTCCCGGTGTCCTGCATCTGGCGAAGCTGAAGGTCGTATTTTTTTACATTGCGCTCAAGGGCGGTCTGCA